>CAZKUR010000059.1:0-24214 GCA_964556005.1 uncultured Ignavibacteriaceae bacterium
GCCATTATTTCTACCATGGTATCTGCAGCTACATTTAAATGGAAACCATTAAATACGGCAGGGGGCGGATTAGTATCTTCGGTTGTTCCGATTAAACCATACCATATTTGATATTGTGATAAAACTTGTTCCCAGCGCCAGGAGGCAAATGATACAAAAGGGTGATCGTTGATTAATACTGCATTGGGTCTTGTGTCATTACCTGCAAAAGAAGTGAATTGTGTTGGCGCGGCCCAGGTGCTGCCTCCATCAAAACTTTGAGTATAATAAATATCCGGTTGAGTATATCCCGGAAGAACCGGGGTTGGATTAACCATGTAATAAATTAGCCATAAATTACCATTATCCTGCCTGAGAAGCCGCGGTTGATGTTCAGGCAATGTCGAACTAACAATTGGAGTCGGCGATGACCAATTTGAACCTCCGTCTGTACTTGATATTAAGTAGATTTCCCAATTTCCGGTGCTGTTATCCTCGAATGCAGCAAGCAAAGTATTACCATAACCATTAGCAATCATTCCATAGTTTTGTGGTCCTGTGGCTGCATTTAATGTTTGCTCAGCGCTCCAGTTTTGCCCATCATCTGTGCTTGTCCGGCAATAAAGATCGTAATGTGTTGCTGGATCAAGACGGCTGTATAGTAACCATAGTTTGCCGTCCACAGTCTGGGAAACAGTTGTTCTAATATTATTTGCATCGTTTGAGATGGAAATAAGTCCAGACCAGTTGAATCCGTTATCATCCGAATAAATCATCCATGTTCCATCATACTGATGCCAGACTATAATTACACGATTTGTATTGGTTCGTAAACCTGAAATATTTTGGCACCAATTTCCTGTTGTAATGGTAGTAGGAGCACCCCAGGTTAGTCCGCCATCAGTGCTATTAGCACATTTGAGGCTATCGGACGCAACCCACACCATCAGAATTTGCCCGTTTGAAAGTTGGACAGGCAAAGATTCTTCATAATAATTATACGTGCTTTGATAAGGGAAATGAATCGGTTCGGTTAAAGAAAATATCATAGGATATTGCCTTTTTATTTCTGTATTACTAAAATTTTTTCCAAAATATTTTTCAATATTCTTTGGCTTATGAAATTTGGAAATTTTTTCTGTTTTACCCTGAAAACGAATTATGTCACCGGTCTGAGCGGGTAAAGGACAAAATAGGAAAAAGATAATAAAAGGTGTCAAAAAAATCTTTAAAGTCTTCATGATGCATCCTCCTAATACTTTTTAATGAATATTTAATTCCGGGAAAAGATAAATCGACAACTAACCGACAACCTTTTTATAAGCGTCTCAATAAACTGGGAACATTTCTTAATTAAAATATTTTGGGAAGCACAGCATCTCGGACTGTAATGAGAGAACCGCATCTCCTACGTTTCTCTGAAGTGTAGATTAAACTTGTATTAATTAATTGATAGAAGCAAGCTCTCTTGATAATAGTCTAATTTTGGTAATCACCAAGTAAAAAAATAATATTGAATTAAATGGAATAAATTGTAATAATAAAAAAAAACGATAAAAATTTTATGAAAGGCTTGAATTTAAAGTTAATAAATATCCAATATATCGGTAAGAAAATGAGAGGATAACTTATACAAATAAGCAATGAAGAATTAAATAAACTTAAAGAATTCGAGAAATCATTGTGGATTACCGAAAAACGATTTAATAAAAAATATTTAGATAAAATTTTACCCCCTGACTTTTTTGAGTTTGGACGTTCGGGCCGTGTTTACACAAGAGAAAAAACTCTATCTTCACCAACTAAAAAAAATAATGTAAATCTTTCTTTAAAAGATTTTAAAATTCATCCTATTAAAAAATGATGTCGTTTTAAGTATTTACATCAGCGAAGTTACTTCCGGCAAATTATTAATCAGCAATAGAAATTCTCTCTGAATAAAAACTTCAAACGGATGGAAGCTAAAATTTCACCTGGGGACACCAGTTGATGAATAATCCAAAACTATATTATTGAAGGATGTTCTTTTCGGTATTTAAAATTTATTTGAAATATTATTAGTGATTCTGGCGATTAATTATTTTAAAGAAATAATATTTTTTACAGATTTTATACGGAGGTTAAATCCAATAGTAACAGGTGGTTTATTAGGATTAAGCCTTCCAACATCAATAATAACGGGGGTGTACATACCTATAAATGCTATTTGAATATCAGGCGAAATTATAATAGGCATAAATACTTTACTGGCAGTTTGAGAAGCTGATTATTGAAATCGCTAATTAAATTTCTGATTGAGACTTCCGCTGCTGTTTTTTTCGCTTTTCTTTTCGCGTTTTGCCGCTTTTTTTTCTTTCATGGTTTTCTGCGGTTCCTTCTTCGATCCTTTTTTTGCATTCAGACCCTTGCTCATTTTACTTTCTCCTTATATTATTCCGGGGACTATTACTTCTTAACATAAAATTCGCCGCGCGTATATGCACGGTGAATTATAGATTTCTTCCTCCCGGTTTTATTATAACCGTTTGATGTCATTATGGATGCAATCATAGCGCCGATAAACTGCTTGACCCTCCCGGTAAACTTGAAATTCTTGCGCTTCTTTGCCTCATTAAAGCATAACTCCGCTACGCTGGTTACGGCCGGCATTCCGTATTCCGTTAGAACCATTGCCTGTATAAATGTTTCGGGTTTCATTACTATATCAAAAAGAAATTTTCCCTCGCCTTTCGCGAGTCCGGCAAATTGCGGATAAGCGTCAGTAAATTCCTTTAATTCGGGGATTTGAATTTTTTTTGAATAATTTTTTGTCTTCATTTTTACACTCTCTAAATTATCAATTACACTATTGACACTTGCAATATATGCAACTGAGTGCGGACATTCAATACATATTTAACTTATTAAATTAAACCTGCATGCATTAGTTAAAAGGCAACTTTAAATAGGTATTGCGATGAGAATAATAATTAAACAATAAATTTTTGTGTTGAGAATTCCTAACCTAAATAATCTCTGAGCCCATCTATTCTTTTTGAATTTCTTAATTTTATTAGAGCTTTATCTTTGATCTGTCTTATTCTTTCTCTTGTAAGATTAAATTTTTCACCTATTTCCTCCAGTGTAGCTTTTTGGCCTGTACCGATTCCGAAAGTAAGTCTTATAACATCTGCTTCTCTCTTATTGAGGATTGAAAGAATATTTTTAACCTCATTCTTAAGAGAATCATCCATTAAACCACGGTCGGGCATGGGTTGAAACTCATTGTAAAGGACGTCCATCAGTGTGGTTTTATTTTCATTGTTGTTTTTTAAGGGTGCATCAACCGATACCTGGCGGCCGGAAATTTGAAGTATATTAAGCACTTCTTCCGAGGTAATACCTAAAATTTCAGCAAGCTCTTCCGCACTTGGTTTTCGTTCGTATTCCTGCTCCAAGTTTCTATAAGCTTTGCCGAGTTTCGTTAAATTTCCTACCTGATTAAGCGGAAGACGAACAACCCTGGATTGTTCGGCTATTGCAGAAGTAATTCCCTGCCTTATCCACCAGACTGCATAAGAGATAAATTTAAATCCTCTTGTTTCATCAAACCGCCGAGCGGCTTTAACCAAACCGACGTTTCCCTCATTTATTAAATCACCGAGTGAAAGTCCCTGATTCTGGTACATTTTAGCAACGGAAACGACAAATCTCAAATTAGCATTTACTAATCTTTTCTGCGCATCGAGATCACCATTCCTGATCTTTACCGCTAATTCAATTTCTTCTTCCGAGCTTAAAAGTTGAAACTTTCCAATTTCCACAAAATATTGATCTATAGATTTATTTTCATTGTTTGTCAACTGCTTTGTTAATTTCACTTTTAACCTATAGTTATTATAAAAAATATAAATTAGCCGATTTTTTATTTCATTATCAAATTGGAAAATAAGGCTAAGCCGCTTGAAATCCTATTTTCAAAAAATCAAAATTGAATATCATGAAGTAATAAATGATTATCGATTAATGGTGTTGAACATCAAATAATGCAATTGTATCAATAGCTTAAAAAGGCTTGTAACTGAATGTTAATTAACTTAATTTGCATATGTCCTACAAAATAAAACGTAGATAAGAGATATACTTCTTATAGTACCCCTCTTTTAATCATAACTTTATTTGGAAAGGCAATAATACCGGCCGGATTTAACCTGTCTAAAGTTAAATAATATAATTTACTGAGGCCGGCCATTTAATTATTTTCATTCAATTCATAAGGAGAAAAAAATGAATATCTATGTTGGCAATTTAGCCTCAGATGTAAAAGATGACGAACTGAAAACTCTTTTTTCCCAGCATGGCAGGGTGGACAGCGTTAAAATTGTACGCGATATGTTCAGCCAAACATCAAAGGGATTCGGTTTTGTTGAAATGCCTGGAAGAGCCGAAGCTGAAAAAGCATTATCTGCACTTAACACATATGAACTCAAAGGAAAGAAGCTTGTTGTTAACGAAGCAAGACCTAAAAAGGAAAGAGGCAGCGGCGGCGGAAGAAGAAGGTCATACTGAGCTTCCTGTTAAATTTTTGGGAGGTTGTTAATTAAGGCTAAAATTTATATGCCGTCTGCCGGATGGGCAGACCGGATATAAATCTTATGAGACAATCTCTTTTTATTTCACATTGTTCAAATTCTGATTTTACAATCGGAATTTGATAATAAATTAACAAGGAGTGATGTGTGAAAATATTTGTGGGAAATTTATCTCAAGAAGTAGAAGAGGAAGAACTTAATGTCCTTTTTTCAGAGCATGGGAGCGTGAGTAATGTTAAAATTGTCCGGGATATTGCGAGCCAAATATCAAGGGGTTTCGGATTTGTGGAGATGCCAAGAAAAGTTGACGCAAAAAAGGCATTAAAAACTTTAAACGAATTGGAATTCAAGGGCCAAAAAATTGTTGTTAATGAAGCTAAGCAGGAACACGATAGGAAAAGTGCCGGTAATAAAAAAAATTTCAGCGGCGGCAGAAGAAGATAACAAATAATTCTCCATAAACATTTTTATACAGCAGTAATGCTGCTTTCTTTCATATTTTTATAAAGGATATGAATTACTCGAAAAAAATTACCTTCCTTCCAAACATAAGTAGTGCCCATTCATTTCATAGATATACTCCTTCTTTATTAAAATCTTAAACATTTAAATATATTTAGAAGCGTAAAAAATCTTATAAAAATTTTTACCGGAATAAATATTTCTATTGAGAATTTAAGAATATAATTTTATGTTATTTCTGGATCTTATGAAGATTTGGGTTTTACAAATTTTATTTAATATTCATGTTCCGATATTATCGTACGTTATTATTAGGGGAGGTAATTATAATCATCAATTGTTTATACCGGGAATTGACCCTCCATACTCGTTCTCCTATTAAAAATTATTATTTCTATTATTGCTTAAATTACCCTTTGAATAAAAGGAAGAAATGTTTTGTTTAAAACAAATCCAATTTTTTTAAAGCTTTTTGTTTATTTTATTCTTGTCGATTTTCAATACACTTATAAATGCACAGTATAAAACCGGAATAATTCAAACCGAAAACGGTTAGATAAAAACAAGTAAAGATTTCTCATAAAATTGGTATGGACCCCTTTAAGGGAAATAATCCGGTTCAGTTAAGGTAAGAATTGCAGTATTATCTTTTCAATCCTTTATAGTGCTGAAATTTTTCCCGATATATGTCCCGGTTTTACCAGGTTTATTAATGTACGAACTTAATTCATGCTTATCCTGGTACCGGTTCGTTTCCAGTATTAGTACCGGCAAAGAATATAAAATTAAAAAATAACAAACAGTGTTAAAAAAATAATTTAAGTCTTCATCATGCGTTCTCCTAATACGATTATAAAATGAAAATCAAATCCATACCAAAACAAGTAGTTATTCTCGGGCTTGTCAGCCTTTTCACCGACATTGCCAGTGAAATGCTTTACCCGATTACCCCGATATTTTTAACCGTGGTGCTCGGTTCTTCAATGGCGGTTGTCGGAATCATTGAAGGAATTGCTGAAATAACCGCAGGTTTCTTAAAAGGCTATTTCGGTAATCTTTCAGATAAGCTGGGGAAAAGATCTATTTTCGTTGTTTTGGGATATTCACTTTCTGCATTATCAAAACCACTTCCGGGCTTATTTCCGCATATTTCGACTGTGCTGGTTTCAAGAACAAGCGATAGAGTTGGGAAAGGAATCAGGACAGCGCCAAGAGATGCACTGCTTGCAAGCTATGCTTCAGGTAACACCGGAGCAATTTTCGGGTTTCACCGTGCAATGGATACTCTCGGTGCGGCAATAGGTCCGATCACCGCATTGGTGCTTTTATATTTTTATCCGAATGATTATACGCTAATTTTTTTAGTCGCTTTTATTCCGTCGGTAATTGCCGTTTCTTTTACTTTTATAATTAAAGATAAACCCGTTCATAAAGAGAAAAGAATTAAAACCGGTTATATAAAATTTTGGAAAGGAGCTTCGAAGAAATACAAGGTATTCGTATTACTTATTACTCTTTTTTCAATTGTAAACAGCAGCGATGTTTTTTTGATTTTAAAATCACAAAACATTTCAAAATCATCAACTATCGCTATCCTCGGTTACATTTTTTACAATTTTATTTACGCCGGTTCATCCTACCCAATCGGTCAATATTCCGATAAAGCCGGGAAGGAAAAAATATATATTATAGGACTCTTTATTTTTTCATTTGTTTATCTTGGATTTGCTTTGTTTCCAAGCTTTATTTTTCTCTGGATACTATTTGCATTTTACGGGATATATGCTTCATGTACCGAAGGCGTTACAAAAGCTCTTGTTTCGGATTTAATACCGGATGAAAACAGGGGCTCAGGCATAGGATTGATTACAATGTTGAGCAGTCTCGCAATGATGTTCGGTTCATTTTTAACCGGAATATTATGGGATAAATTCGGTTCCGAAGTGCCGTTTCTGATATCTTCGATAGTAAGTTTTTTAGTTGCCGTGATATTTATTTTTTATGAAAAATAGAAACATTTTATTAACACAGAATAAATATTTCCTTTACTTGTATGAAATGATTTCCTTATTTTTGTAATTAATTATTATCGGGTCGATGGTAAGGGTGTAAAAATTTTATAAGCGATTGAGTAAAGCTCAAATTTTTTTACTGTCGAAGAAGTCCTCTTAACACACGATTCCTAAAAACTATTGCTTTTGAGGCAGTTATATAAAAATGTAAAGCGTTTATGTTGATTATTAATTGCAAAGTTCATATCACCGGTTATCAAAGAGGTACATTTTAATTTATGATTTCGAGAAATCAAAATATTGCGGTTGTTGCTCTCAGCGGTGGAATGGATAGCTGTGTTACGGCAGCAATTGCAAATCAAACTAACAAGCTCGCTTTGGTTCATGTTAATTACGAGCAAAGAACAGAAAAAAGAGAACTGAAAGCATTTAATGATATTGCTGATTTTTATAAAGTAGATAAAAGACTAATCGTTGATTTTTCACATTTATCCAAAATCGGTGGTTCATCTTTAACGGATAAAAATATCTCCGTTTCAAAAGCCGATCTATCTAATAAAGAAATACCTACCTCATATGTTCCTTTCAGAAATGCAAATATTTTATCGGTTTGTACAAGCTGGGCCGAAGTGCTTGGTGCTGGAAATATTTTTATCGGAGCGGTATATGAAGATTCATCGGGTTATCCCGATTGCAGACCTGAATTTTTTAGATCGTTTGAAAAGATGATTGATGAGGGCACTAAACAGGAGACAAAAATTAAAATTGTAACGCCGGTAATTCATCTTACTAAATCTGAAATAATTACAAAAGGATTGGAACTAAATGCCCCATTACATCTAACTTGGTCATGCTATCAAAATGAAGATGAGGCTTGCGGGGAATGCGATAGCTGCGCTCTCAGATTAAGGGGATTTCAGCAGCTTGGTATAGACGATCCGATTCCATATAAAGTAAAACCTATGTATATATAATAATGGTAAAAATAGAAATATTTATAAAAATAATTTTATCCGCCTATGATTAATAAATGGACAGAAGAAGAATTAAATATTCTTAAGCAACATTATACAACTAAGGGCGCAAAATATGTCGCCGGTTTAGTTAACCGAAACCCGGATGCAGTTATGGCTAAAGCTGCAAGGCTGGGTTTGCGCGTTGCTCCTATCTGGAGCGAAGAAGCAGTGATATTTCTAAAAAAGCATTACAGAAAGAAGGGTGCTCAGTACGTCGCAGAAAAATTGCACAAAAACCCAGATTCAGTTATGGCCAAAGCGGCAAATCTCGGAATCCGGTATGAAGGTGTACGGCCGTGGGAAGTTTGGGAAGATAATTATTTGAAGAGACATTACGAGGACAGAAAGAAATCTTCTATTGCCCGTACACTTAAAAGGACAATACCTTCTGTTGTCGGCAGAGCAAAACTTCTAAATTTGAGAGGCCCTAGGCCCAAGGGATGGTCTGAAAAAGAAAAAGATATTCTCCGGAAGATGTACCCCGATAGAAAAAACTCACTTGACCAAATTTGTAAAATATTGCACAGAACTCGCTATGCCGTACTTCTTCAGGCACAGTATATAGGTGTGAGCAGGCCCCGTCATGAACATGAATGGACAAAGAAAGAAAATAATTATCTTATTAAAAATTATGATAAGAAAAGCTATAGGGAAATAGCAGAGGAGCTTGGTGTAACTCATAATGCAGTGTCTCATCAGGCAATCAGGCTGGGATTAAAGCTCCGTGAAAAAGGGCGCCCTTGGACCGAACAGGAAAAAGAATTTCTCAAGTCGAATTATAAAAAAATGCCGACAAAAGAAATTTCAAAACGACTGAACAGGACTGTAAATGCAATTATAGGAATTGTCGGTCCGCTTGGAGTTAGTGCAGGCCGGCCTCGTCCATGGAGCGAAGATGAAAAAGAATATATGAAGAAAAATTACGGGTATGTTTCCATGGAGAAAATTTCCAAGTCGTTAGGCCGAAGCTTAAAGGCTTTGACATCGGAAGCGGTAAAATTAAACCTGACAAAGAAAAGAAATCATTCTTCAAAAAAGAAAAGTAAAAATTAATTAGACAATTAATGCTGTGGAAAATAGCAAAAGAGTAAAAGATAATATTGCAAGATGCGAGATTATTATCGATTAATCTAATGACGGGCTAATTTGAAGTTAGGACAGATGATAATTCTGCAAAGATTAAAATAATTAGCAATTTGCTTTCGTTATAATGCCTGGCTTCCAAATATGAAATTTTGAAAGTGTTTTTTACACTTTTAGAAACAGTGAAAAAATAAACAGAATCGTTTAGTTTATTATGATTTGAGATATACGGAATAGCAACTATACTTTCATAAATTTATCCTAAATTTCACTCAGACTTAAACAAATTTTATCGATCTACTTAATTTTTTAGTTAGGAATTCTCAATTAATTTAATATAATTCTATTATGACTAATAAAACGAAAATTCTGGAAACATTTCCTAATCCTAATCCGGAAAAGGATTATACCATAATTCATACCGCAACGGAATTTACATCGCTTTGTCCCAAAACAGGGCAGCCCGATTTTGCTACAATTATACTCAAATATATACCGGACAAAATCTGTGTGGAATTAAAAAGCTATAAGTTTTATTTACAATCTTACCGTAATGACGGGATATATTTTGAAGGAGCAACCAATAGAATCTTAGATGATCTTGTAAAAGTCCTTAAACCGAGGTACATACTTGTCACTGCGGATTTTAATGTAAGAGGCGGGATATCCTCGGTCGTTAAAACAGAGTACATGGAGAAAAATTTTAAAAGCAAAATAACAGAATAATTTATGGCTGTAATTGCAGAAATAAAAAATGAATTTCAGAAAAACCGCGACAGGCTTTTTTCCGATACAGAATTTCAAAAAAATTCTTTGAAGTTCAGCATGAACTACAGCCTTCTTGTAGAGGAATTCATCCGCGCACTTGCGGCGGGGAAAAAATACAATTTTGCACTTGCATCGGCAGGCAGTTTCAGCCGCAGGGAACTTTCTCCTTATTCCGATATTGATTTAATGTTCATCAACAAATCGCTTGACGGAAATGAAAAAGACATTACGGAACTCATTACTTTGCTCTGGGATAACGGGATCGAAGTATCGCATACTATCAGAGATTACGACGACATTGGTAAATTTTTAGAAACCGACCTGCATACTTTTACGCAATTTTTCGAAACCAGATTTCTTCTTGGTACAGAAAAAATTTACAATAAATGGAACGAACTTATTTTCCGGGAAATCTCCCCGGAAGTTCAATCGAAACTTCTTAACGAATTATTCGATGATGTTGAGGACAGGCATAAAAAATACGGCGACTCTCCAAAGGTTCTCGAACCGAATGTCAAATTATCTGCCGGAGGTTTGCGCGATTTTCAAGCTATGGAATGGATGTTCATTTTTAAGAACAGAATTCTGCTGAATAAACAAACTGAATTAACCCAGGCAGAAACTTTTATTGATCTTTTAAGGCGATATAATTATACAACCCTGAACGAGTGCATCCGGCTTCATAACAGCTACAAGGTAATTTTGGGCGTTAGAAATTTACTCCATCTATTTTCGAAAGAAAAAAACGACAGGTTCGAGTTTTCAGCACAACAAAGGATTTCGCAGCTTTTCTATCAGCAAAGGGATTCTCTTTCTCATTTTATGAAAGACTATTTTATTTCCTCGAACATCCTTCACCGTTTTACCGAATCAATGATGAGGAAGTTTAAAGAGGAAACTACTAATGCTCTCCCGGATTCTCTTGCAGTCGAACTTGATGAAAATTTTATTCTCAAGAACAAAACAATAAGCTATGTAGGTGAAAGCCTGCTTAGTTTATCCGACATCTTGAGAGGCTTTTATTACCGGGGGCTGCACGGTGCATACTTTGACGAAAATTTATGTTCTTCAATCGTAGAATTTTCCGATTCAAAAAACGAACAAATCTCAAAAGAAGCGGTATCCTCGGTATTTTTCCGGGAAATACTTCGTCTGCCGAGAAATGTCGGCCCCACTTTGATGGTAATGAATGAATTAGGTGCACTCGGAGCTTTTCTGCCTGAATTTAGAGATCTATTCGGGTATATGCAGCATGGGGTTTATCATTGTTACACTGCCGATGAGCACACGCTGATGACTATTGCTAACGTTGAAAAATTGGAGAGGGATCATTCTCAGTTAGGCCGAATTTACAATAATTTAAAAGACAAGCAGATATTATTCCTCGCATTACTTTTCCATGATATTGCCAAACCTGTTAACTTAGCCGGTCATGAAATAATCGGAGCGGAAATGGCTTCATCTATTATGAACCGCCTTGGATACAGCGAAGATGAAATTGAAAAAGTTACCTTTTTGGTTAAGAACCATTTAGCGATGGAACAAGTTGCCTTCAGACGAAATTTAAATGATCCGGAAACTTTAAACAATTTTACCAGTCGTTTCGGTTCAATCGAAAATCTTAATTTGCTTTACCTTGTTACTTATGCGGATCTATCTGCTGTTAATCCTGCTGTATGGACTTCATGGAAAAGCGAACTTTTAGCCGAATTGTATCGGAAATCGAGGGCTATGCTTGATGACCAGATTACCGGTGAGGAGCTTTTAATGAACAGCACTTACATAATACCTAAGGAAATCAGCAAACATTCTTCCGTAATATCGGAAGAGCATGTGCAGGAACATATAGATTCAATAAATGATATCGAATATGCATTACAATTTTCCGATGAAGATATTGCCAAACATGTTGAAGAAATTCAAAAAGGCCTGACAATTTCCGTTCTTTTCAAAGAGTTAAATGATTTTACTAATATTACAATTATTACCAGAGATTCTTCATCTCTGCTTTCGAAACTGTGCGGGGTGCTTTCAATAAATGATGCCAACATTCACGACGCTAAAATTTTTACAAGGAAAGACGGAATTGTGATTGACACCTTTAACGTTTCGGATTTTAGATCTCATAAAAGAATTGATACCGGGAGGTATGAAAAAATCCGTTCTAATTTTGTTGATGTAATGAGAGGTAACCTTCAGTTGAACCAGGAATTTCTAAACATGAAATCACGCTGGTGGAGAATTGAAAATAAATTTTTTAAACGTGCAGGCAAAATCAAAGTTGTTTTCGAAAAACATGAAAAATATACTATCATTGATATATTTTCACCCGACAGGCTTGGATTTCTTTACAAAGTGACCGGAAAAATGTACGAACTTGGCATAAACATTTTCTTTGCTAAAATTTCCACGCGGGGAGACGACATCGTAGATTCATTTTATGTCTTGAATCGTAGAGAGAAAAAAATATCTTTTAACGATTATGAATTTATCAAGAAAGAATTGGCCGAAACCATAAATCAATTGTTATAGGAAATAAATTTGAACTTCATGAATAAAGAAAAACCGATAGGAGTTTTCGATTCCGGTATTGGCGGATTGACTGTAGTAAAAAGATTAGCTTCTACTTTACCTGAGGAAGATATAATTTATTTCGGCGATACTGCGCGCGTGCCGTACGGCTCGAAATCAAACGATACCGTAATTGAATACGGATTACAGGATGCAAAATTCCTGATGTCGAAAGGCGTCAAAGCAATTGTGGTTGCATGTAATACCGTTTCTTCCATAGCTATAAAAGAGTTGAAAGATAATTTTGATGTTCCTATCATAGGGATGATTGAACCGGGGGCAAAACTTGCGGCAGAAAAAACACAGAACGGAAAAATCGGAGTTATAGGAACACGGGCAACAATCAGCAACAATGCATATTCAAAAGATCTGAAAAAATTGGATGCGAAATTTGAAGTTTACGAAAAAGCTTGCCCGCTGTTTGTTCCTTTAGCCGAAGAAGGCTGGGTAAATCATAAGGCAACTTATGAAATCGCGGAAGAGTATCTGAAAGAATTGCGCGAACTTAAAATCGATACGCTTGTTTTAGGATGTACACATTACCCGATATTAGCAGATGTCATTCAAAAAGTAATAGGAGAAGAGGTGGCATTAATTGATTCCGGTGTTGCATCTGCTGAAGTTGTATGCTCCGAATTGGATAGAACCGATCTTCATACAAATAAATTTTCGATGGGAAACCTGTCATTTTATGTTAGTGATATTCCTGTAACCTTTAAGCAGGTAGCCGGGCTGTTCTTAGGCACACCTGTTGAAAATATTCACAAAGTAGATCTGGAAGTTCTATCCATGATTTGACATTTTACTTAAGGAGTCTTTACAAAAGTACCGTAAATTAAAACTGCTGCTCCCGCTAAAATTAATCCTATTGCAATTAAATGACCGATGGTTTTATCTTTAACCTTTAAGTTAAGAATATTGCCTATCAATGCCCCGATAAAAAATCCTATTACAACAGGTAAAGCACGGCTAAAAATTACATGACCCAAAAAGTAATGTGTTATTGAACCTGTCAAGCTTGTAATTACTATCATGAAGAGTCCGGTCGATGCGGCAACTTGTGCAGGCATATTAAACAAGTTAACCATAATAGGAACTTTCATAAACCCGCCGCCTACTCCGAAAAATCCTGCAAGCATACCAGCAAATATTCCTGCAAACAAGCTGATAATAAAGCTAATCCTATAAGCTCTGCCGCTACCTCTCCTGATAATTCTCGGACCGATCCTATTCATCTTATACAAAAAAGTCTCCCTGCTGTAACGATGTACATGTTCGGATTTTTTCCCGAACATATAGATGCCGAGAACAACTATAAAAATAGAGAATGCAATTTCGATGTAATGAACAGGCAATACTGCCGTTAAATATGAACCCACAACCGTACCCACCATTGTTGGAATTTCAATTAAAATTCCAGAGACGAAATCGACAGTACCGTTTTTGAAATTAAAGTAAGTGGAAACAAGAGCTGATGGAAATAACGCAACCATCACCGAACCGATTGCAAATTTTATCGGCACCCCAAAACCGATTATCAGTACGGGAACCATGAAAACACCACCGCCGAAACCCACCACAGTACCGAATGCACTGAATAATGCACCTAATAAAGCAATTAAAAAAAATTCCATAGAGTGAAAATTGTAATGGAGAAAACACAGGTTAATTATTTAGATACGAAAGATAATGATGAAATATAAAAATATTGTTGATTTAATTTCGTTTCCATAATCCATATGATCTAAATTGCAATTCCTGTAAATAAAGCTAAGAATGTATGAAAATGATAATTGCCGGTTAACCTTCAAAAAGCTGTCTCAATTCATTTATATCACGGGTTTTGCCGAGAGCAAGCATTAGTTTAATTCTTGCTTTTTGTCCGTTCAAATATTCTGCAAACAAAACTCCGAGATTATGGATGTGTTTTCCGGCACCGGGATAACTGTAAATATCAAGCGTTTCCCCAGCAGGACATCTTGAAACAAGTACAACCGGAATTCCTTTTTCAACAACGTATTTTATTCCTTCGAACACCGGCGGCGGAACATTCCCAACGCCTAAAGCTTCAATCACTAATCCTTCTGTTTTACTATCGGCAGAATATTTAAGAAATTTTTCATTCATTCCTGCATAGACTGTAAGTAAATCAACATTCGAAATAATTTTGTTGGTTTCAATTGTTTCAAGCTTCCGCGGCAAACGGTTTAAAATTACTCTTCCGTTTTGTACAAATCCTAAAGCGCCAAAATCCAGGCTGCTGAATGTATCGACTTCATCTGTAAAAATTTTGGTAACTTCACTTGCAGCATTTACCTCGCCGTTAAGACAAACAAGCGCTCCGATATTTCTGCAGTTTTCTGTTAAACAAATATGAATTGCATCCAATAAATTTCTTGGCCCATCCCAATCCGGTTCGGAACTGTTTTTCATCGAACCGATCACTACAATAGGAATTTCGGTTTTAATAGTTAAATCGAGCAGGTATGCTGTTTCTTCAAGCGTATCTGTACCGTGGGTTACAATTACCCCGGAATAATCTTTCTCTTTTATCAGTTCTTTAATTTCGGCTGATAATTTTAACATTAATTCAGGCATCATATGAGGACCGGGATACTTGCCGAAATCATAACATGTGATTTCTGCAAAATCATTTGCTTCGGGAATTTTTTGAAGTAATTCTTCACCGGAATATTTTGGAACAGCTCCGCCGGTATTCTCATCAATCATCATTGAAAAAGTGCCGCCGGTAAAAACGATTAAAATGTTCTTCATAATTCTTCAGATAATAATTAAAAATTATATTTTATACTATAAAATTTTCGAAATTTGTTTCGAAAAATATAGAGACGAAATCTATTATAAAAAACAGCAAAAATTAAATTATTCTGTTGATAATTTTTTACTTGAAATTGTAATGAGAAAACACGAAGTCGACTTTTTTAGAGTTAATTTTTGTAAGTAAAATCAGTTATCGACATAGATACACAAAAATTTCAAAATATTTGAACAAAAATTTTTAAAAAACAACATTATTTGATCTTTTAGAAATACATGACTTGAAGTAAACTTTTTTTAATCTTATTTTTCGAACAAATTTTAAATAAGGAATATTTGAATGTTAATAGTTGAAGATGTGGACTTAACACCTAATCCGCATGCATTAAAATTTATCTTAAGTGAAAAATTACTAAGACTCGAAACAAGAAATTATCCGGATAGGGATTCGGCAAAGGATGATCCGCTTGCAAAAGGAATTTTCGATATTGAAGGCGTAGTTTCTGTATTTTATATGGATAAATTCATTACTATCGAAAAATCCAAAGATGCAAACTGGGGACAGATACAAAGACCGTTTATAAATTTCCTTAAGTCGTTCGATAAAAATTCGATCCCCGAAGAAAAAGAATTGAAATCATTGGATGTAAATTCCAATGAATTGATGAAACAAATTAATCAGCTTCTTGATATGCGCGTAAGGCCTGCATTAGCAGGAGACGGAGGCGGCCTGGAGGTTTTAGGGATTGAAGGTTATTCTGTAAAAATTAAATATCAAGGCGCCTGCGGAAGTTGTCCGAGTTCGATAAGCGGAACTCTTGCTGCTATAGAAACTTTATTGAAAAGAGATATTCATCCTGCCTTAGAGGTTGTTGCCGCTTAGTGTTCTTTTTCCAACAATGATATTCGGGAGGAAATTAATACAATTTCTTCCCTTTTTTATCTTATTTAATTTTTAATTAAATGGAAATATCTGCAAATTTATATTATTCCAGTGGGAGGATTGGCAGCTTAAATCTTAAAGCTGTTGCGTCACCCAAAGGAATAAAAAAATTGATACTAAATGAGGCCGCTTCCTCAGCATCATCAGAATCACTCACCAGGCTTAGATACGATGACCCGTATTTATTCAATATTTTCAAACAGCTTGAAGAATATTTTAAAAGGAAAAGAAAAAATTTCGATATTCCGTTTGATCTTGAAGGAACGGATTTTCAATTAAGTGTTTGGAATGAATTATTGAATATTCCTTACGGCAGGACGACTTCATACGGAGCAATTGCGAGCAAACTGGGAAATCCAAAATTATTACGTGCTGTTGGGAGAGCAATTGGAACTAATCCAATTCCGATTATCATCCCATGTCATAGGGTTATAAATAATAATGGCCAGCTTGGCGGTTTTTCTGCAGGAATTAAATTAAAAGAAGAATTACTTGAACTGGAAGGCATCTTAAGTTTGGAATTATTTTCGGTTAAACGTTTATCAGCCGGTTCCCGATTGTATCAAACTTAATAACAAATAAGAACCGGCTTCTAAGGAGGAAATAGTTTTTAATTTGTTCAGATTGCGGTTTCTATATCTATTTCTTCAACGCCGTTTTCAGGTTCTTTCTGAAAATACAACTGTCCGTAATTCGATTGAATCAATTCATTTAACTGATCTTGGAAGAAGAATTTTTCTTCACCGAAAGCCGGCCACAGATCAGTTAACCAAGTTGCTTTAGGGTTATATTTTGCGAAGAACGGACGCTTGCACCATTCGGGGTTTCTTGCCTGAAGCAATGTTAGAACAAAGACTTTTTCACCATAAATTTCGGTAATTCCTTCAATTGAAACTTTTCCCGGTAAAGCAGACATCGAAGGACCTCTCACCGTTCTGCTTAAGCCCGAAACTTTAATTATAGCTTCTTTAAATATTCTATAAGCTCTTTCAAGAGGAATTTCAAAATATTGCTTTGCGCCGGTATTTCTTTCTACAAACATGTAGTAAGGAATCAAGCCTAAATTGACTTGAGCCTGCCACATTTTTGTCCATACGTCAGGATCATCGTTTACATGTTTAACCAGCGGCGATTGAGTTCTTATTTGCGCACCGGTATTTCTAATCCTTCGAACCGCCTCATGTGCAACATCTGTCGAAAGCTCTACCCAATGATTGTAGTGACCCATTATAGCCAAATGCTTTCCCGAGTTTACGATTCTTTCGAAGAATCGCAATATTTCATCCGAATCTTTATCGGTGACATATTTGTAAGGCCAGTATGCAACGGATTTCGTACCGATCCTGATATTCTTTATATGATCGAATTCCGGTGTCAATAAAGGCTCAAGATATATTTTAAGATTTTTGGTACTCATTATCATCGGGTCACCGCCTGTCAGTAAAATGTCGGTAACCTCTTTGTGTTTTCTTAAATAAGCTTGAAATCTTTTTGATTCGTCCGTAGCGAATTTATAATCTTTCATTCCAACAAACTGCGGCCATCTAAAACAGAATGTACAGTAGGCGTGGCATGTTTGCCCGCTTGAAGGAAAAATTAAACAGGTCTCTCTGTATTTATGCTGAACACCCGGAACAGGTTCGTCATCCAGGAAAGGAATGTTGATTGTCATTTGTCCCGCAGGGTGAGGATTCAGCTCAAGCCTAATTTCTTCTGCGGTTCTTTTTAAATCGGCACTTGACAGTGACTCATCTAAAAGTGCGTCAGCCATCCTGTTGAATTGATCGGTAGACAACATATCCTCTTGAACAAAAGTTAATTGGAACATAGGATCATTAGGTACATTATTCCAATCAATTAATTCTTCTACCACATAATTATTTGTTCTAAAAGGAAGTACGTTTGAAACTACATTTATGGCAAACTTATGATCCCTTGAAAGGTTTTTAAACTGTGGAATTTTATCAAGATCTCTTAGATCATAAAACCTCATTTTTTTTTGTTGAATCGTCATGATTTCCTCCTTTTCAGTATTAATTAAAAATGATTTGTCAGTTAATTGGGAAAGGGATTGGAAACCAATCAACTGTAAGCGATAAGTATTAAATTTCCTGAATGAACCCTTACAGTAGAAATATAAAAAATTATATCATTTAATCAAGACGATTCGTCATAATTATTTGTTTTTGAAGCGTTTGGTAGGATAAAAAAAGCGGTAAAAACCGCTTAAAATCAGGTGCTATTTAATTTGAGTTACTTTGCCGATATCATCGAGCCTGATAAATTTTTCGTTGAATTTATAACTTCCTTTTGTAGTTTTTACTGATTTAATCAATTTGACGGTTACACCTTCAACTTTTTTCTTTCCTTTTGCTTTATCTGCGAATGATTGTTGTTTTGCCATAATTTCTCCGTTTGTTTAAGCCTGCAAATATAGAAAAAAAAGCATGAATCTAAAAGTAATATTTTTAATCGAACGGCTTAAAATTTGTTATAGATTTTAAGTGTAAAAAGCAGGTTTCTGCAGCATATATATATAGAATGATTCTCGTTCAGAGAGGATGTGTAATATTTTCCTGCGCACAAAAAATATATTTGATAATTGTAAATAATATAATTAGCTTTAATATTCTATTTTTAAGGAAATTTAATGTTTTTACTGTCCACGATAATTATACTCTCATATCTTGTCGGGTCAATCCCAAACAGCATTATTGTAAGCAAATTAGTTAAGGGGATTGATATCCGTGATTACGGGAGTCACAACGCGGGCGGCACAAATGTAATGCGCATACTCGGCTGGAAGTATGGGCTTTTAGTAATTTTGCTTGATGCGTTAAAGGGAGTAGTGGCAGTTGTAATAATTGCAAGATTGCATTACGGTTCGATGCCTTTTGAAAATGCAACTCCTTTTGACGATTTTACTCTCATTCAAATTATTGCCGGTGTATCTGCCGTTTTGGGACATATCTGGACTGTATTCGCAGGTTTCAAAGGAGGTAAAGGAATTGCAACTGCACTTGGTATGCTACTGATGCTGGTTACCGTCGACATGCTGATAGCGATTGGAGTTTTTATAGTTGTTGTGACAATATCCCGCTACGTTTCTTTAGGTTCAATATTAGGTGCAATCAGTATTCCTTTAACTTTGGTAATCAGAGAAAATATTTTCAACGTAAATATTCAAAGCTATAACACCATTCTTCCATTTGTCATTCTTCTTTCATTGCTTATTATTTTTACACACAGAAAAAACGTTGTTAGATTAATAAATGGAAGCGAAAATAAGTTAAGTTTTTCAAAAAAGAAAAGTTTATCGTAATTTAAATGAAAGTGTCTGTTTTAGGAGCAGGCGGCTGGGGCACAACCCTGGCTATACTTCTTTATTATAACGGTCATGACGTTACTCTGTGGGAGTACAATAAAAATTACGCAAAGATAATAGATAGAAAAAGAATTAACGAAAATTTCCTTCCTGGGATTAAAATCCCCTCCGAAATAAAAATTACCCATGATCTTGACGAATCTACTGATAAAAAGAATATGATCGTTCTCGCTGTTCCTTCGCAGTTTTTAAGAGGAGTAATTAAAAAAGTAAATCATCCTTCAATTAAAAATTCAATTTTAGTTAATGTTGCGAAAGGCGTTGAAAAGAAAACTCTTCAAACGATGTCTCAAATGCTTCTGGATGAAATGCCGGCTTTAAGCAAAAATCAGATTGGGACTTTGTCCGGTCCGAGTCATGCGGAAGAAGTCAGCAGAAAAATACCAACTGCAGTTGTGGCTGCCTCAAAAAATGCCGAAACATCAAAATCAATTCAAGCTGCATTCATGACGGCATATTTCAGAGTTTATTCTTCAACCGATATACTTGGTGTCGAACTCGGCGGTGCATTTAAAAACGTTATTGCAATCGGTGCAGGAATAATCGATGGCGTTAAATTCGGCGATAATACAAAAGCTGCAATCATGACAAGAGGAATTGCAGAGATTTCAAGACTTGGCGAAGCATTAGGTGCAAGAGCAGATACCTTCGCCGGACTTTCGGGAATGGGAGATTTAATTGTAACGTGTATGAGCAAATACAGTAGAAACAGGTTTGTGGGAGAACAGATCGGTTCAGGTAAAAAACTTAAAGAAGTTTTAAAATCAATGAACATGGTTGCCGAAGGTGTTGAAACTTCCCGTTCGGTTTCCCAGCTTTCAAAGACTCATAACGTAGAAACTCCGATTGCCGATGAAGTTCACAAAATACTTTACGAAGGTAAAGACCCGGTAAAAGCCACTACCGACTTAATGACCCGCGATATGAAAATGGAATAGACTTTAGAATCATTCCTTTTATTTCACAGATATTCCAAGAAGATATTTTTTGATAAGGAGACAAAGACGTCCCCGCAGGGGACGAACATGAATAGCAACGGATGAAATCCGTTGAAAGTTAACAAAGCGTAAGCATAAAAGAACCCCGTATGGGGTTCAACAAGAGTTTGAGGTGAATGTCAGACCACACGAAATACATAAGTTTAGGTTTGATAACCATCATTCTAATAATTATCAACTCCCTTATTAAACTCCTCCGGAGTTTTGAGGAAGTACTTAGTTCTGTCTTTTCCATGGGTTCACCCATGGTTATTTATATTGCATCATTTCGTGATGCCGATGCTCAATTGTATGTTATAATCTAAGATTTGTGAGATTAAAGAAAAAGTAATTTCTTATTTATTGGTTGTAATTTCATTCCACTTAATTTATTTTTGATCCTGATGAGTTTAAGCAATCAAGATATCTTAAATCAATCGGTTCAATACATAAAATCAGTTGGGCCCAAACGCGCCGAATCATTTAAGAAAATCGGAATTGAAAACATTCATGATCTTCTTTTTTACTTTCCAACGAGGCATCTCGATAGAACCACAACACTTTCTGCCGCCAAAGCATACGGTTATACAATTAATGGCTTTGACGGCGAACTAACGGTTATAGGGAAAGTAGTCGATAAAGAAATTTTAAGATTTGGGAGAAAAGAATTACTGAAAGTCCAGTTCAGAGATTCTTCCGGATTTTTCGAATGTGTCTGGTTTAATGCAATAAAATATTTTAAAGATGTTTTTAATGAAGGAGATATTTTTGCAATTTCATCCAAACCGTCTATAACTAGAATTGGAAGCTTGCAGTTTACACACCCTGACTTCGACAGGATTAGTGAAGAGGAATCTAACAATTTCTTAAATACGGGGAAGATTATTCCTTTCTATAAAATTCCGAAAGAATTAAAAGAAAAAAATATCGGTGATCTCAGTCTTCGTCGAATAATTAATTACGCTGTTGAAAAGTATGTCGAATACTTGGATGAATCTCTGCCTCAAAAAATTGTCGAAGAAAATTCTTTATTAAATATAAATGAAGCAGTTAAAAATTTTCATTTCCCCTCATCAAAAGAAATTTTAGAAAGAGCTTTATACAGGTTTAAATTTGAAGAATTGTTTTATCTCGAAATATTAGTTGCTTTAAGAAAGCATAATTATCAATACAAGCTTAAAGGACATTCATTTCGGGTGAAAACAAGTTTAGTTAAAGCTTTCCTTAAAATTCTTCCATTCAGCTTAACACAATCACAGTTAAACGTTTTATCCGAAATAAAAAACGATATGCTTTCCGAAATGCCGATGAATCGATTGCTTCAGGGCGATGTCGGGAGCGGGAAAACTATCGTTGCTTTAATTTCAATGCTCATTGCAGTCGACAACGGATTTCAAGCAGTTATGATGGCGCCTACTGAAATATTAGCAGATCAACATGCTAAAACAATTTCCGGGCTGATGAAAAAGTTGGAGCAAGTTCATAAAGAAAAAGAAATTAAAGTTTCATTGCTTTTAGGCGGACAAAGAAAATCAGTTAAAGAGAAAAATTTGCAGGATATTGAACTTCAACAAGCAGATATTATAATCGGAACACATGCTTTATTTGAAGAAGATATAAAATTTAATAATCTCGGGTTTATTATTGTGGACGAGCAGCATCGTTTCGGGGTTGAGCAAAGAGCAAAATTATTTGCCAAAGGGAATACTCCGGACATTATTGTGATGAGTGCAACGCCGATTCCGAGAACATTATCAATGACGGTTTACGGCGACCTCGATGTTTCTGTTATAAACGAAATGCCAAAGAACCGGAAACCTGTTAAAACAATTCTTAGAGGTGAAAAGAAACTGCCGAATATTTACAAGTTCATTAAAGACAAACATGAAGAAGGTTATCAATCTTTTATTGTTTATCCTTTGGTTGAAGAGTCTGAAAAATTGGAATTGAAAGCAGCGGAAACTTTCTTTAACGAACTGAAAGAAACTTACTTTAAAGAATTAAAAGTAGGATTAATTCACGGAAAAATGTCGTGGCAGCAAAAAGAAGAAGTCATGCTCCTATTCCTTGTAAAAAAATATGATGTGCTGATTGCTACAACAGTAATTGAAGTAGGAATCGATATCCCTGATGCAAATATAATTTTAATAAATGACGCGCACCGTTTCGGATTATCACAGCTTCACCAGCTACGAGGAAGGGTAGGAAGAAGTTCGAAACAGGCATACTGCATACTTGTGACGAAAGACGAATTTGCTTCTTTTACAAACAATAAAAGATTAGAACTGGATTATTTATCAACAACTCAACTGGATAAATATAAAACTTCAGTCAGGCTTCAAACCATGGTTAAGTATAACGACGGCTTTAAAATTGCAGAAATGGATTTAAAATTAAGAGGTCCTGGAAATATTTTCGGAAAGGAACAAAGCGGCTTTCCCGAATTAAAGCATGCAGATCTTATTAAAGACACTGAAATAATCATTAAAGCAAAGAAAGCAGCATTCGATTTAATTCAAAACGATCCTCATCTCGGCTCTCCTATTTACTCACCGGTTAAAGAAAATCTAATCAAACATTACTCACACAGTCTAAAATACGCTAAGATTGCCTGAAAAATTTTTTTAGAGAGATCTTTTTCTCATATAAAAGAAACTTAATCTCGGTAAACACAGATAAATAAGGTAATAATTTTTAGGGGATAAGTGAGTTACAAAGGTTTAGAGATGATAAATAAGGTTTTAAAATAGATTCTGGTTTCATCAATTCTACTTTAAATAAGAATGATAATATTTTTTAAAATTTTACAACAGAAAATTAGTTTTCCTATCTACTTTACTGTCAAAGAATACTTAATCAAGCATTAATTGTATAGTATAATGTACTCTTAGGTAGTTTAAAAAATCTTTAAGGAAAATTTTTCTCAAAACTTAGAAAATTATTTGAGGATATACATTGTCAGATGATAAAAAAGAAAACCTTACTGATTGAATAAACTTTAGTAACACAAACTAACACCGGAGTTCGAAATCTTATTACCTTATTTCTTTAGAGTCAATAAATTATAAGGTATAAACTATTCGAAGAAATTAATTATTTGTATTCATACAAAAAAATTTTGTTATCATAAACCAATCTACTACTTCAAAAATCTTTTAAACTTTTTTCACAAGAACATTTTAAAATATTTTTTAGAAAACCAATCTTCAAAACGAAAAAATATTTTTCAAAAATATTTTTTTATTAAAAAATAATTTTGTTTCTTTAAAAAGGTTTTAAAAATATTTTTTTTAAAAGTGTTCATCAACATATTGACTTAGAAGTTTTAATAATTATATTTGCAAAAATAATTTTCACAACTTGGAGAAAATATTTTTTCTTCTTTCTTTAAATCAAGATTAAACGTTGCACTAACCTTCAACGCGAAACCGGAAAGCGAAACTTTCCAAGAAATTCTATCCCCTGTTCCCAAAAAAACTCAAGCTCAAGAAAAAAGGCTAATCGATACATTTGCCGAGTGGGATACATGGGATACTATTAATGCAGTTAAAGCAGCGATAGAATGTTTTCACCAGGTAACTTTAATAGAAGCAGATAACTCTGCGTTTAAAAAATTTTTGGAGTTAAAGCCCGACATAGTTTTTAACATAGCCGAGGGTGCATACGGAA
>CAZKUR010000060.1:0-17259 GCA_964556005.1 uncultured Ignavibacteriaceae bacterium
GGTTTAATTTCTAAAATCACAAAGTTTAGAGTGAAAGAAGAACTGGAAAAACACAAACAGAAATTGAATAAGTAGTATAAAATTTATAATAAGAAAGGATATCTAAAATGAAAACAATTAATCCCTATTTAAATTTCCCAGGTGATACCGAGGAAGCATTTAATTTTTATAGATCAGTTTTCGGAGGAGAATTTGTCGGTTTAACAAGATTTAAAGATACATCAGATGGAAGTAAACTTACTGGAGAAGAAAAAGAAAAGATTATGCATATCTCTTTACCAGTAGGAAAGGGAAATGTTTTGATGGCTACAGATGCTATTGAATCAATGGGCCACAAAGTATCTGCCGGGAACAATTTTCATCTCTCTGTGGAAACTGACAGTAAAGAAGAAGCCGATAAAATATTTAAGGGATTATCGAACGGCGGCAAAGCAACGATGCCGTTGCAGGATACTTTTTGGAATTCATATTTTGGAATGCTGACAGATAAATTCGGAATTCAATGGATGATAAGCTACACTAAAAATCAGTAAAATTTTTAAAAGCACTAATGGTGACATCTAATTTAAAAAGATTTCATTATTTTTTTTATTAACATAGGAAGAATGTATCCCTCAAAGTTGAGCTATCCTGGGAAAAATTAAATTAAAAAAAATTGCTTTAAAGATTGATGCATATTTTCAATTAACTTAATTTTAATAATTAATTGATTGAAAATAATATACTTTAAGCAATATGAATGATTTATTAGACTTATTTCACTTAGTTAAATCACGGGTTCCTTTAATTACAATTGAAACACGAGATGAAAAAGAAGCTATTCTTTTGATTACAAGTCTCGGCTCATCTTTAAGGATTCCTGTTTATGGATGGAACATTATCAAGGGTTTCTCTCTGCTTGATAGCCAGGGAAATATTAACGGAACCAACCGGCTTGAACCGACTGAAGTTTTGTATTCTATTTACGAGAAATATCAAACCGGATTATTTGTACTGATAGACTATCACCGTTATCTTCAGGATGATAGGAACATTAGGCTGATAAAGGAAGTAGCTTTGGATGCCGAAAGAATGAAACACACTGTCTTTTTTATTTCTACGGAAATTGAATTGCCGGATGAAATAAAACACTTATCGGCAAAGTTTGAAATCTCCTTTCCTTCCGAAGAGGAAATAAAGGTTTTTTTAATGAAATTGATTGATAAATGGAAGCTGGAAAATCCTACAAAAAAAGTCAGTGTTGATGAATCCATATTGAATGTATTCATCAAGAACTTACGCGGCCTTTCCTTCTCTGAAATTAAAAGGATTTTGTACAACGCATTGCGAGATAATGCCATTACAAAAGAAGACATTCCGGAAATTGCAGAAGCAAAATATTACTTGTTAAATAAAGATAACGATCTTTATTATGAACACGACACTTCATCATTTGCCGAGGTAGGAGGTCTGAAAAATCTCAAAGATTGGCTTGAGAAAAGGAAAAAGATTTTTATCGGTGAGATAATTAATGCCGGTATCGATGTTCCCAAAGGTGTTCTGCTATTGGGAATTCAGGGAAGCGGAAAAAGCTTGGCGGCAAAGTCAGTTGCCGGTACATGGGGAATACCTTTATTAAGATTGGACTTCGGGACGCTTTACAATAAATATTACGGCGAAACTGAACGCAAAACACGCGAAGCTCTAAAGATGGCCGATACTATGGCGCCGTGTGTTTTATGGGTAGATGAAATTGAAAAAGGCTTGGCTTCAGATTCAAGCGACAGCGGAACCTCCAAGCGTGTGCTCGGGACACTATTAACATGGATGGCCGAAAGAAAATCTCTTGTCTTTCTTGTTGCAACTGCAAACGATATTCAAAATCTTCCGCCAGAGCTTATGCGAAAGGGAAGAATGGATGAAATATTTTTTGTCGACCTGCCTGATTTAGAAATAAGGAAAGAAATCTTTAGAATTCATTTGAAGAAAAGAAATTTAAACCCGGATAATTTCGACATTGATAAAATTGCAGAAGCGAGTGAAGGATTTTCAGGTTCTGAAATTGAACAGGCAATTGTTTCCGGTTTCTATTCTATTATTGGCGGATATAAGCAGTTAACTACTGAAACTATTTTAAACGAAATTAAAAAAACGCGTCCGCTTTCAGTGGTTATGGCTGAGAATATCGATGCAATGAGAGAGTGGGCAAAAGACCGAACGGTTCAGGCAAATTAAAAATTCATCATCTTTGTAAAAATAATTTTTCTTTTCTATTTATTATAAATGAAAGCAGTCATAATATGACATTAGGTGATATTGCCAATATGCGTTTGATAAATCAGCAGATTGCAGGGACAAAATTAAAAACACCAAAAGACATTGTAAATTGGATGGGAGCAATGCAGGCCCAGGATTTAGGTATGGCTAAATGGGCAATTGGTGTCCGGCTTCCGGGTTCAACGGAAAATATAATTGAAGATGCTCTAAATAAAGCAGAAATTATTAGAACACATTTAATGAGGCCAACCTGGCATTTTGTTTCTCCGGATGATATTTATTGGATGCTTGAATTGACCGCACCTCAAATAAAATCATCGATGAGTTCGCGGGATAGAGAATTGGGGCTTACTAAATCAGTTTATTCCAAAAGTAATAAAATTATTGAGAAAGTTTTGCTAAAACAAAAGCAGCTAAAACGCGAAGATATAAAAGCAGAACTTGAGAATGCTAATATCTCAACAGATAACAACAGGCTTTCTCATCTTTTATTTCGTGCGGAATTAGAAGGGATAATCTGCAGCGGCGAAATCTACGGAAGCAAACAAACTTATGCTTTGCTTTCCGAAAGAGTGCCTAATAAAAAAGTTTTAACCAGGCAGGAAGCTTTAGAGGCACTTGCTAAAAAATATTTTACAAGTCATTCGCCGGCAACGGTAAGAGATTTTTCGTGGTGGTCAGGTTTGAATTTAACCGAAGCAAAAGCGGGCCTGGAAAAGGTAAAGTCCGAATTCATTTCTGAAACTATAAATTCGGAAACTTATTGGTTCAATGGTTCCTTACAAAAATCAAAGTTTAATAATGACTCAATTTATTTGCTGCCGGCATACGATGAATATATTATCAGCTACAGAGACCGTTCTGCTTCGTTACCGTTACAACAGCACAAAACGACAATCTCTTCAAACGGAATGTTTTGGCCAGTTGTTGTAATAAACGGCCATGTATCAGGAACCTGGAAACGAACAATAAAAAAGGAGAATGTGATAGTTGATTTTAGCTTATTTTATTCACTTAATAAAAAACAAAAAATAATAGTTGAAGAATCTGCTAATAAATTCGGTAACTTTTTGGGGAAGAAGGCTGAACTGAACTTTAAAATGGCTTAGTATATAGTATAAAACTTGATTTGAAATTATTATAGTTATTTCAAATTTAATTTTACGCATTTAATATCGTTTAGATTTAAAATAATTTTATTTCAAAGAATGCAGTAAATTTTTAATCTCATATCAGAACTTATTAAGCTGTTAAATTAATAGTAGAACAAAATATTGAAATATAATTCTTCAAAAATCTCTTTAAGACAGCAAACATTGCACACTAACGGGGCGCTTAATTTCTTAAGGCTCTGTTTTTTTTCAAACATGTGGCTCACCAAAAAGTAATTTCGTCAAAATGAGTTACCGAAAAAAGCCTTGGCTTTATTTATCTAATGAATTACAAAGTTTATTTTAGTTTGATATCTATAATTAAAAAAGTGAAAATCATTTCAACCGTCATTGCGAACATAACTTCACGCTGCCTTACATCAGAAAGTTAGGTGAAGCAATCTAACTCACGATTTCTCAGTTCAATTTTAGAGATTACTTCACCCGGCTTCCTTATTCAAAACACCTTGAAGCCGGGTTCGTAATGACGACAAACTAATAATTGTCATTAGTAGCGGAGCGAAGTGATCTCACTTTTGCATTAAAAACGAAGGATTGTCCACCTTTGGTCGCTAGACTCTCGTTAGAGTTTGTAGACTCAAACGGAGTCTTCGACCGTAGAGTCCAAGCGGACTCTACGAGCGAGATCTCGTCCGCCTTTTTAGGCGAGGCCTCGTCTTTGACGGGCAGAGCGGACTTTACTCGAGACTCGTCTACCCTTGGTAGATAAATTCGCAATGACTTTTTTTTCTTTTGGTCAATCATAACTTACTTAGTAAGATTTGTGAATTAATTCCTAAAGGAGTTATATATTTGTAAACATTACAAACAAAAAACAACTCGGGTTTCGTAGAAATTCAATGTAAAGAATTAAAATAATTACATGGAAAAATTAATTTTTAGAAACAGCAATAATATAAACTCGCCTGCTAAAAATGTTTGGGACGCTATAACGAATCCCGTCATAACAAAACAATATATGTACAACAGTGAAGTAATTTCAGATTGGAAAACTGGAAGTACTATTATTTGGCGTGATGCAGATAGCGCTAAAGTTTACGTTAAAGGAATTATCAAAGAAATACAGCCTCAAAAATTATTAAGAACAATTGATTTAAGCATTGACTCCGGTTTGCAGAATATCGAATCGAACTATTCAAGAGTTACTAATGAATTAAAAAATGAAAACGGCTAGACTCAGTTTACTGGAACCGAAGATAATTTCAATAATGATGAAAAAAGATACAAAGACGCTGTAAATTTTTGGAACAATGCACTTAAACCATTAAAAGTATTAATGGAGAAATAATTCTCCCTAAATATTATTTCTTTTCCTTAAATATAATTTTACTCTTTCACCAGCCCGCTCAAAAACAATATACAATACCGGGATTACTATTAATGTAAGCATTGTAGTAGCAGTTAGTCCTCCTATTACTGCCCTTGCCAGCGGCGACCATGTTTCTGCACCTGAGCCCAATTCTATTGCAAGAGGAACCATACCAAGAATAGTTGTTAATGCGGTCATTAGCACAGGCCGCATTCTTGCTTTGCAGCTAAACTCAACAGCTTCATATAATTCCATTCCTTTATCTCTCTGCTGGTTTATATAGTCAACTAAAACTATGCCGTTGTTAACGGCAATTCCAACAAGCATTACTATACCGACAAGAGCCATTACACTAATCGAAGTGCCTGTAATAGCAAGAAATATAAACACCCCGATTATCGAAAGGGGAACCGTAAACATTATTATCAGCGGATCAACCAACGATTCGAACTGCGAAGCCATTATCATATAAACTAACAATATTGCCGCAATGAAAGCTAATCCTAAATAAAAGAAAGCTTCCTGCTGATCTGCAGCTGTTCCGCCGATTATTACTTGATAATCAGAAGGGATAGGAGTATCGGCAATTATCTTTTTAATCTCGCCGACCGCCGATGAAAGATCAATCCCCGACAAACCGCATCCAACAGAAACAAACCTGCTTTGGTTTTCTCTAAAAATTGTCGGGCTCGATTGCTCCTCCTCAATATCAGCAACATCCTTTAATTTTATTCTTCCACCGGTTGGTAAAGCAAGTTCTAACTGCTGAAGCGACTCTTTTTTATTCCGGTACTCTTTTGTTAACTGAACATATATATCATACTCGTCACCTTTTTCGCGAAATTGTGAAGCAACTTTTCCCTGTATTGCCGTAGAAATATTGCTTGCAACCTGGAGAGCAGATAAATTATAATGATTTAATAAATCTTTATTCAGATGAACCTGAAGCTCCGGTGTTGTTTCTTTAGTATTTAAAGAAATATCAACCAATCCTTTCACCTTTTCCATTTTGGATTTTAATATATTAGCAATTGCCTTTGCGCCGGTAATATCGAACCCGACAACTTTTACTTCTATGTCTTTTTCCGTAGTAAACGAACCGCCATCCTGTATTGTATAAGTCGCACCCGGTATTTGATCGAGTTTTTTTCTCAGCTTGTCCTGAATTTGAAATTGTGAGGTTTTTCTTCTTTCTCTTGGAGTCAATCTTACAAAAAATTCGATTGTACTTGATGTCGTTCCGTAAGCGCCGAGTCCCTCTCTCGTTCCGTAAAAAATTGACAGCGATTCAAAATCTTTTTTATCGACGGTTTCTTTTACAATATCTTCAATTTGATATGCGTACAAACGTGTTTTTTCAATCGGTGTTCCTGAGGGTGCTTCCAGCATAACATCAATAATTCCTTGATCGGATTTAGGCAGGAATTCGCCTCCTAAAAATGCAGCTAATCCGATGGAAAGGAAAAATAAAACGGTAATCGAAATCAAAATAATTTTTTTGTGGTAAATCGACCAGTGAAGGATTTTACTGTATCTTTCGGATAATTTAACCAGCCAGTTTCCAACAGAATCTTTCATCCTTGTAAACCTGCTGTTTTTCTTTTTACCTTCTACTTTAAGAATATTTGCAGACATCATCGGTACAAGAGTAAGCGCGACCATTAAGGATACGGCTAAACTGAATGTAATTGTTAAAACCATATCTTTAAATAACTGCCCGGTAATATTGGGTACAAATAAAACAGGCAGGAACACACTTATAGTTGTGAGAGTTGAAGCAGTAATTGCCATTCCGACTTCCTTTGCACCTGTCTCGGCAGAATCCATTGAATTTTTACCCATCTCACGATGCCGGTAAATATTTTCAAGCACAACAATAGAGTTATCGACAAGCATTCCCACAGCAAGTGCAAGGCCTGCCATCGATATTATGTTGAGAGTTACATTTGCTAAAAACATTACGGCAAAAGTTGCAATAACCGAAACGGGAATTGATATTCCCATTATAATACTACCGCGAATATTTCTTAAGAAGAAATAGATTACGATAAAAGCCATTATAAATGCTATTAAAGCTGTATTTCTTAAATTTTTAACCGATCTTAAAATAAAGTCAGCCTGATCCCAGATAAGACTTATCTTAGTTCCTTGCGGAAGTCTCGAAATAATATCCGGCAATGCTTCTTTAATTTTTCTGCTTGTGATTACCGTGTTTGCATCAGACTGTTTCATAATCATCAGCATAACGCCTTCACCATAATCCGCTCTAACTTCACTGGCATTTTCTTTATAGCCATCTTCTACGCTAGCAACATCTTTGATATAAACAGGCACACCACCTTTATAAGTTAAAATAGTATTCCTAATTTGATCAAGAGAGGTATATTCGCTGAAGACTCTCAGGTTATAGCTTTTACTTCTTGTTTCAATCGTACCTGCAGGCTGCAGTCCGCTGCCAAATTGAATTGTCTGTAAAACATCGTTTGGCGATAAATCATACGATGCTAAAAGTACGGGGTTTATATTAACATTAATCTGTCTTTGAAGACCTCCCTGTGTTTGAACCGAAGCAACACCTTCGACTCTTTCCAGCAAAGGCTCTATTTTTTCTTCAGACAATCTTCTTAATTCCGCCGGGCCAAGGTAAGGCGAGCTTATACTGAAATAGCTTATCGGCATCATCGACGGATCGAAAACAAAGACGAGAGGTTTTGAGGCATCGGCAGGCAAATAATCCCTGATAAGATCAAGATTTTTCCTGATATCGTTTTCAGCCTTATCCATATCGGTTCCGTATTTAAACTCTAAAGTAATAATTGAGGAACCTTTAAATGATTGCGAATTAACTTTTTCGATATTTTTTACTGATGATACTGCTTCTTCAATAGGCCGTGTTACTAAATTCTCAATATCTTCAGGGCCTACACCCGAATAACTTGTAACTACACCGGCGATAGGGAAAGTAATATCAGGGAAGAAGTCAATTTTCAACTGGGAAAATGAAAAAAAGCTGAAAAGGATTACTACCCCGTAAATCATTACAAGTGTTATCTGTCTTTTTAAGGAAAATTTTGTAAGTGTCATGATTTCTATGCCTTATTCAATTACCTTAATTTGCTGGCCTTCCTTAACTATATTTTGTCCTACGATAATTACCGAATCACCTGAATTAAGGCCATTATTGATTTCTACCTGTCCGTTATTAAATATTCCTGTTTTAACTTCCTTTAATTTTGCCGTACCTTTCTCAACCACAAACAGGAAATATTTTTTTACGGGGTTCTGCAAACCGGTTTCCCTGTTTATTTTCACTTCCGTTTGAGGAAGCAATGCATCTTCGGGGACAACCAAACTGTTTGCATCATTTTGAGTTTCAATTAGAAATTCTCCGAACATTCCGGATTTTATTCTGCTGTCTTTTGTTAGGAAAAAAATTTCAACTTCAAGCGACTTTGACATTTGGTCAACCGCGGAATTTATTTTTTCAACTTTACCGTTAAATTCTTCTCCGGGAATCATAGGAAACTTAATTAAAACTTTTTGCCCAACTTTTACATTCTGAATATCTTCTCCCGTCAGATTAACTTTTGATTTCATTTTAGATAACGAAAGAACCTGGACAACAGGCTGTCCCATATTTAACATTTGATTTTCTTCAGCATAAACTGCCGCAACAATACCGTCAAAAGGCGCTTTCACAAAACTATTTTCATATTGCTCTTTTGCTTGTTCATACCCCGACTTTGTCTGGTTGAAAGCATGTTCGGTTGTTTCTTTTGCTGTTTTTGCCTGATCGAATTGCTGCTGGCTTATTGCTCTTTCGGAAAAAAGCTTGCTCATTCTTTCAAAATCCTGTGCTGATAATTTTGCCCGGGCTTTAGCAGATTTCAACATTGAGTTTGCAATTTCCAACCCTTGTTTTAAAATTTCATTTCTTTGAGCAGCCAACACTTGATCCTTAGAAACTTTTTGCCCGGGTTTTACATAAATTTTTTCAATTCGTTCTGCAACTTTGCTGTAAACAATAACATCTTCCTCCGCCGTAACAGATCCTGTAACCCTAATATATTTCGAAATTGAACCGGATTTGACTTTGAATACTTTTACCGGGATTTTCTTTTCAGCATTTTCATCTGATTTCTTCGAACATCCGATAAAGAAAAACATTAAAAGAGAAATTATGGTAATCCAATTTTTAGGGCAAAGAAAAACTCTTTTATTCATTTTATCATCTCGCTTAGTGTTCAATTTTTAAATAACTATTTCCAGATTTTATCGAGTAATCCAATTGACTTCAGTAAAGCTAATTGGCCCACGTTATAACTGTAAATTCCTTTTAAGTAATCGCTCTTGCTTTTAGTATAAAGTAACTGTGCATTCAAAACATCAAGCTGACTGCTCATTCCCTGCGAATACAGTAAGTTCGATATTCTCAGGCTTTCTTTATATTGCTCAAGAGCATCCTTTAAACTTTGTAAACTTTTTGATGCCTCCATAAAGTTGTAATAATTATCTTCAACCTCTAACTCTATTGCCGTTCGGGTTTGTTTTAACAGCAACTCCATCTGGTCTGTTTTTATTTTAGCAATCTGATAGTCAAGAATTCTCTTTCCGCCTTGGAAAAGCGGCCAGGTAACGGAAAGAGTTATCGACTTTGATCTTATGTAATCATCCCATCTAACTTTGGAATTTTCAAGCGGCGCCATTTGATCTACGCTTGCAGAGACAGCTATTGACGGTGTAAACTGCCCGAGTGCAATTCTCTCCCCGCTTATTGCTGCATCCTTTTGATATTCCAGGGCTTTAAAATCATTTCTATTTTCTTTTGATAAATCTTTTAATTCTTCCAAAGAAGTTGTTGAATATTCATGTAAGAATTCGGACTTGTATAGACTATCAACGATAACCAATGAATCCGTTAACGGAATATTCAATAAAGCTTTCAGCCTTTGTACGGAAAGTTTTTTGTTTGAAATTGCCGATTGAAGAAGCGGGAGGGTTGAAGAATACTGTGCCTTTGCTCTTTGAAAATCCAGTTCTGTTGCGGTTCCGGCATCATAAAATTTTTTTACCTGGTCGGAATTCTGCTTTGCAACATTAACAGCATTTTCCGCTGTTTTTTCTAATTCACCGGCAAGTATAATTCCGTAATATGCCTGCATTGAGTTTAAAACAATTTCTTCTTCTTTGCCTGCAAGTTCTTCCTTTAAAGATTTTTTAATACTCTTCTGAATATCATAATTAAGCCATCTGCTGCCGCCGGTAAAAATCGGAAGTGAAAGACTTAGTGTATGCTCAAAATTGTATGGAGATCCTACGGCAAACTGCTGTCCCATAAATACAAATACGGGCAGCTCGACATTTTTTTGAGCGATACCCTGGTAAGTTAAAGTAGGAAGAAAATTGGTAAGTGATTTCCACGTTTCAAGATTTTGCGATTCATAATCAAGCAGTTTTGATTTTATGGAAAAATTATCTTTTAATGAAATGTCGACAACATTTTTCCATGATAGATAAATTATGTGATTAACATTCTGACCTTTAACGGTGAGACATACGAATATCAGCAATAATAATATTAACGAAAAATGTTTATTTCCGTCCATACAGCATCCCCTGCTTATACCTAAAATATTTTATTGTAAAAATAGAATTTTATTTTTTTAGCGGAATCAATATCTTACAGATAGATGTCAAATTCCATTAAAAAGTTACTTCCGTTTGTTAGAGAATTTGGATATTACAACTAAATCAAAAAATTGATTTCAAAAAAAATTTTATCAGGTTAGTGGAAGATTTCCCCTTTCAAGAACCCTGTTTTTAATTTCTCTTTAGACTTTTATTTCAATTCTTCTTTTCTGACTTATAGTGCTTTCAGCAGATGAAGTTCAGAAAAATTAATAAATTAAATGTTCATCATACTAAATATAAAGAAATCTTTTTTCACAATAAAAAGTGTTCCCTTCATAAAGACTCAATTTCATTGTAGTAGAATTCAATTAAAAAAAATACAGTTAGCATATAGATAAGTTATTTTAAATGTGCTGTAAATTCCAATGATTTCGGAATTGGTAAAATGAAATTCAGACCTAATTGTAAACAAGGATTTTATGAATTATTTTTATTTCAGAATTTAAGTATAATCCGACAATTCTCCCGGGTATTTGTTTTTCTTACTGACGAGAAATAAAATTAATGTAAAATGAAAAACTTAATTTTTAAAGCAGAAAAAATTTCCAAAACAGCTGCAATTAATGTTAACGGAAGAATTGAAATAGTCTTCCCTTTGTTTGGAGCTTTTGAGGAAAGGAAGTGGGCAAAAGGATGGAATCCAATTCTAATCTATCCTGAAACCGAAATTATTGAAGAGGGGACTACTTTCAAAACGGACGGATATGACAATGATGAACCGGAATTTATTTGGAGGGTATCTAAATATGACCCTGAAAAATTTTTAATCCAATATTTAGTAACCACAGAAAACAGGTACTGGACAATAACTGTTTCATGTAAATTAATTTCTGAAAACAAAACCTCTGTCGAAATAACCTATTCTTTTATAGGCTTAAATGAAAATGGGAATAGATTAAATAAGCTCGCACTTGAAAGAATGTATAAAAATAATCTAAAAGATTGGGAAGAAGAAATAAATAATTATCTTGAAATTAATTAACCCGGTAAATAAAAAAAATTTATTTGGAGATTTAATAAATGACCTCGATTACAGATGAGTTTATGAAGCAAATGCTCTCAAAGGCAAAAAAGTATTCTATTGTGATATTAAAAAATGGCCCTAACAAAGACATGGAGGATCGCCAGCAAATTGTTTGGGAACAGGGAAGAAGAAATTTTGTGCTGCGGGAGAAAGGATTACTTTCGATTGTTTGTCCGGTTAGGGATGGAAGCGACATAAACGGAATGGGAATTTTTAATGCAGATGAAGAGCAGACCAAGAAATTAATGGATGAAGATCCCGGTGTTCAGGCGGGGGTGTTTACTTATGAAATTCATCCTACGGTAAGTTTTCCCGGTGATAGGCTTCCGTAATCAAAGCTATTTAAAATTAATTGAAACCGAACATGTAAAAATATATAGTAAATTGTGATTAACCTCAGAGATATTAAACGGGAAACGAAAGACGGTAGACGGTAAACATGAGACGAAAAATGAAAGGGGATAAACTCAATGCGTAACTTTGCGTTTATTTGGATTTAAGAACAAATGCTATTTGATTGCATTGAACAAATTTGAATTATTTTTATTGGTAGAATTAAATAGCCTTCAACTTTGTAATTTTAAAGTATTTCAATAATTAAAAGGATAGTTTTGGAAAAATTAATTATAAAGAACAGCATAGACATAAATGCTTCCGCTGATAAAATCTGGAATGCTTTAGTAAATCCGGAACAGACAAAAAAATATATGTTCGGCTGCGAGGCAATTTCCGATTGGACAAAAGGAAGTTCGTTAAATTGGAAAGGTATTTTTGGCGGGAAAGAAATGACAGTTGTTAAAGGTTTTGTCCTGCACATTCAACCTGGAAAACTTTTAAAATATTCTGTTATTGCTCCCAATGCCACCTATCCTGACATCCCTGAAAATTATTTAAATGTTACGTATGAATTGACAGGAAAAAATAACCTTACAACTTTAACAGTTACCCAGGATGGATTTGAAACTGCTGCAGAAGGTGAAAAAAGATATAAAGAAACATATAACAACGGTGAAGGCTGGAACCCGATTCTAAAAGAAATTAAGAAATTAGTTGAATCAAATTAATTTTTTTACTTAAAAAAATATAAAAGATTTAATTTTCTGCTATGACTCATCAAGCATCACTTGATAAAACAGCAAAAATCATAACAACTATAGTTACAGTATTATTTGCAGTAATAATAATCAGTCAATATTTCTTTATTTATGCTGCCGGAAGAACAGCGCCCATAGCAACTGTCTTTATCTGCTTGCTTGTTTATTTCGCGGCGTATGCGCTAAAACCATTAAACTATACTATTACAGGCGGAGAGCTCATTATTCACCGCCTGATTTTGGATGTTCGAATAAAAAGAACAGATATTAAAAGTGCAGAGATACTCGATAAAGAAAAATTAAACAGTTCGATAAAACTTATCGGCAATGGGGGATTATTCGGATACTACGGAAAATTTAAGAATAATGATCTTGGGATTATGACATGGTATGCAACCCGGAAAGATAAAATCGTTTTTATCGAAACTGTCGAGAATAAAAAAATAATTTTAACTCCCGATGATCCTAAAGGGTTGGTTTCTGAGTTGAATCAATAAATATAAAAAATTTAATCAAACTTCATTGAATAAAGAATCAGAATTCATTTCCCATTATTAAAAATATTTAGCTTGTGAATTGCCTACTGTTAAAATAGGAATTTAAGCAAAACAGCTATTTTAGGCTAATAATTAAAGACTGCTAATTTGAAAAAATACTAAAAAATAATTTCCGGAAAGCTCATGAGAAGGTTTGTACAGATTTAAAAAATAAATTTGTAAACTAAAGGATAAAATATAATAAGTATGATTAATTATAAAGAATATATTTCAATAGATCCGAATATTAGATTTGGCAAGCCTTGTATTAATGGGACAAGAATTTCTGTGTATGACGATTTAAGTTGGCTGGCCAATGGGATGGGTGTAAAAGAAATAAAAGAAGATTATCCCGAACTCTCGGACGAACAAATTCAGGCATGTCTTGCATATGCAGCTGACCGGGAACATAAAATAAAAGTTGCATAGTGAAACTTCTATTTGACCAGAATATCTCGTTCCGTATTTTAGGGAAAATTTCTAATCTTTACCCGGATGCCAAACAAGTAAAAAATCTTAACCTGGTTGATTCACCTGATTCAGAAATCTGGAAATTTGCAAAAGATAACGGATATACAATAGTAACATTTGATGCTGATTTTTATGATATTGCAAATATAAAAGGGCATCCGCCTAAAATTATTTGGTTAAGAATGGGCAATACTAAGACAGATAATATTGCTAAACTTTTCATCGATAAATTCGACTAATTAAAGATTTTATTCTTAATCCTGAAAATGAAGAAATAGCTTGTCTTGAATTAGAATAGCGAGAATAATAGTGAGACTTTTACTGTAATTTTATTTTTTCTTTACAAAGTTGTTTGAGATTAAGCTTTTTATTTTCTAAATTATAACCACGTATGCAGTGGATTTGAGGAAATATTGAATTAAAATATGAACGGCTTCATTCCACCTGGCAGACTTTCTAATTACTCATAAAAAATGGCTGGAAAATGGTTTTGTATAAAAATCTAAATCATTCCTTTCTTTTCGAATTCATTATCGGTTTAATTTCATTATTAGTTACTTTCATTGCAGGTGTAAAGGGTATTGCAGTATTAGCTCTACTTGCCCTCCGTCCTTTTATTTTTGAACGGTCTCAAAATGTCCCTGAACAGAATTATTGGGAATTAATCTATAATATATTCAGAGTGAGTGTAATCCTTACTACAGTGTCAATTATACTAACATTTCTGATATTTAAATTTTATTCATTCAATGCAAAAGATGAAAGTATAATCCTTTTAACGGTGATACCCTGGTTTGTTTTAACTCATGGATTAATCGGAGTAGTATTCGCTGGTTCTCAAAAAGAAATTATTTAGGTGAATTTAATATCCTTAATGTTAAAAAAATTAACTCCCTATAAAAGAGACTAATTTATGAAAACTGTAATAATGCTTCTAATTTGTTTTTTCTTTGCCGGCTGCGAATCATCCCCACCCACGAGTTACAATCTTACACTCTCCGGGGATTATAGCGGTGTATTCTATTTAACTTATCAGGCAGGTACTGACAGCGGTATGGTTTCCGAGAGCAATGCTTTTTTTACATTCAGTGATACGGGATGGTACTCGTGCAAAGGAAGTACAGGCATTTTACCCCGTGGAGGTGGTTTTTTTAATGTTAAAAATGATTCATTGCACTTAATGGATCTTTATTTACGCACAGCTTTATTTGACGGGTCCTTGGTGTTAAATGGTGCATTCTATATATCTCATTCGGGAGGTACACTGATCCTCACACAGGAAGATAAAAATAATTCACGTTTTCGTCGTATTGAACTGACACTTCAATAATGAAATTTATAAAAAATTATGAAAGAAATTCTGAGGGAGATTTTTATGAAAGTGCGAAATATTTATATTGCTTTTATTTACTTTGCAATAATTTTGATTGCCGGATGTTCCAAGACCGGAAATGGAGTTGTAAACCCGCCTCAAGATAACAATCTCCTTACAAACGGTTCTTTTGAAGCTGACTCGTCCGGCTCTTTGCAGGGCTGGCAAATATTTTATGAAGATACTGCTTACGTCAATTTCTCAAAAGATGTACCGCCTTATGGAGGATCTTTTTCAGTAAGATTATTAAATAACTGGTCATTTGCCGGTTATATAAGTCAGTCGATAGTTCCTCAAGAAGGAAGCAGAGTTTATCAACTCTCTGCATCAGCTAAATTAGTTGATCCCGGTTTTTTTGAAAATTGGGGAACTATGAGAATTTCGGTACACCGATACGGCACCGAAGAGAGTAATAAATCTTTAAATATTTCCGATACCTCATGGATCTCCGTCAGCATTTTGGATACGCTTGACATTTATCCGGGAGATACTCTTACTGTTTACTTAAGCGGAAACAAAGGGCAGTTCACCCAGGGTTATATTCTTTTCGATTTAGTGAAGCTGGAAAAAGTGGAATGAGGAATAAAATCGGAAAAATTTTTATTTAATAATCGATCATGCTACTTAAGTTTGGATATTCGTTTAACCGATACTCGATTCTTAGTCTTCGATGCCGGACATCAAAAACTTTTCTTTTGTTAACGAAATATTTAATCTTTTAAAAATTAGTTCAATTTGAGAAATTCTATTTCATTAATTGTATAAATTTAGATCCGGTCATGTAATTTTTCACCCTCTAATGCGTCTATTTATTATATAATGAAAATAATTTTTTGGAAGTGAAACTCTAAATATATCATTGAAAGAATTGTACAAGGAATATTCGGATGATGTTCTTAGATATTCTTTCAGCATATTGAGAAATTATGAGGAGGCCAGAGATATAACTCAGGAAGTATTTATCCTGCATTTTGAAAATGGAGAATCATTTAAAGGACTATGTTCTTATAAAACTTGGCTGTTTGTTATTGCAAGAAATTTATGCTACAGCCGACTGCGAAGTAAAAGTTTCAACAACGAGAGCATGGAGCTTCATTCTTTTGAAAAAAATTATACTGAAAGCTTCGATATAAATATTTCCATAAGGGATGCATTGTTGAAGGTTTCTAAAGAAATCAGCGAACTCCTATACTTACAAGAGTATGAAGGTTATTCTTATGCCGAAATATCCGAAATAACAAAATTGTCGGTAGAAAACATTGCCGTAAAATTATACAGGGCAAAAAAGTTATTAAGAAAGTATTTAAAGGATTTTAAGGAAAGATAAATGAAGCATTACGAATATGAAATAAGTCTTTATGTAGATGATGAATTGCCGCCGGATAAAAAAGAAGAATTGCTCACTCATATTGCTGTTTGCAAAAAATGTAAAAAAACTTTTCGTGAATATACCGGCATAAAAGAAAATTTGACTCAATTTTATCAAGAGCTTCCTTCAAGGCCTAATTTGTTTAATACATTTTCAATTAAGGAAAACAATTTTATACGGAGAAGTAGTGGTTCAAAGCTAATTGTTCCCTTAACAGCTGCAGCATCGATTGTTTTAGTTTTTCTTTTAATTGGTAGTCCAGGAGTATATCAACAAAAAGACATTACTCATCCAATAGTTGAAAATAAACCTGTTGAAAAAAAATTAAATTCAAAAAATAAATTATTGAATGACGAAAATAGAATGTCAGAAGACAGAATGATAAATACAACAGAAGATTACAATTTAATGTTCAATGAGGTTATTAATCAGGCCATAGAAGCGAGAGAAAAACAATCAATACCAATTGGATTGCAATATACTGGTTATGATATCCAGCAGCTCGAATTTAATGGAGTAATAAATTTGTATTTGGATAACGATCAAATTGAATAGAAAGTCAAATCAATTTTTTCATAACTCATAAAGAGGATATAATGAAATCAAAAAAAACACTTACGTTTAGCCTTATCGCAGTTTTAATTATTTCAATAACTGCTTTGAGTTTTATTTTTTCGAAAGACAATATTCCCAAAGGATGGTTTAAAGCCGGGACTCTTTCCACTCGCGATAGTTATGAAATAGGAATGCAAAAGAAAACAGGATACAAAGGAGCAGATGCTGTTTATATAAAATCTTTGAAAGACAGCATAAACGGATTCAGCACTTTAATGCAATACTTTTCTGCGAAAGATTATTTGAAAGAAAGGGTAAGATTTTCCGGTTATATAAAATCTAAAAACGTTGCCGGATGGGCAGGTTTGTGGATGAGAATAGACGGAAAAGGAAATCCTCCGAAAACGCTT
>CAZKUR010000060.1:17359-23268 GCA_964556005.1 uncultured Ignavibacteriaceae bacterium
ATGGGCAGGTTTGTGGATGAGAATAGACGGAAAAGGAAATCCTCCGAAAACGCTTGGCTTTGATAATATGCAAAACCGGTCGATAAAAGGAACAACCGATTGGAAAAAATATGATGTCGTTCTAAATGTCCCTGCCGGAAGTAATTCAATAAATATAGGTGTCTTAATGGGTGGAACCGGTGAAATATGGACAAGTAATCTAAAATTTGAAAAGGTCGATAAAACTGTTCCAACAACTGATCGAAAAAATAATATTGAAAAACATGATAAACCGGTTAACCTAAATTTTCAAAAATAAAATTATTTTACAAAACATTATTAAGCCTGTGTCAAAATATTTGAAACAGGCTTTTTTATTTTAAAATTCTAAATGTAATTTGAAGATTATTAATTATTAAATTACTGTTGAAAAAATATAATAAAAATTTTTTGAAAACATTTGCTTTTCTTCCTCCTTTAAAAAGTGCTTGGGATTTCACTTTTTATTTTCTAAATTTTAATTGTATATAATCGAATGTTTGAGGGAATTATTAAAAACATGTATCCGGGTAATTACGTTCCGATCTGATTTGATTTTCTAATTTAATTTTGGAACAGCTATTTATAGAATAATATTTTAATATAGAATATAAAATCAGCTTTCTAATCATAAAAATAGTAAAAGGGAAAAGGGTACAAAATGTTTTCCGGTAATTTAACCTCAAAAGAATATTTTAAAACAACATTAAGAGTGTATCTCGCCATACTTGCGGGACAAATTGCATTTGCCTCTATTTCTTTATTTTTAGTTCAAAGCAGAACTTTAAATAACCAGGATAAAGATTTAAGCGGCATCTTTATTTATATGGTTATTTTTTTTGTAATTTATAGCGTTATTGCAGGCAACTTATTTTTTAAGAATAAATTACAAAAATGTAAGAACTATAAAACTTTAAATGAAAAATTATCTAATTACCGTTCAGCATTAATTATCAGATACGCTATGCTTGAAGGCGCTTCTTTCTTTACAATCGTTGCATATTTAGTTACATGGGAACTTTTTTATTTAGGATTTGCTGCTTTAATCATAATTGTTTTCTTAATGATTAAACCTTCACCTAAAAAAATAATATCCGACCTGGAATTGAATGCAACTGAACAAATGAAATTGAATGATCCGCGAGCGGTGGTTGGATGAGTTAATTTTATTGATAAAACTAAAGTTAAATAAAAATGAAAGTTAAATAAAAAGGTAAATATATCATGTATTACATCTTATTCTACAAAACCGCAGACAATTACATCGAAAAACGCGCACCATTCCGTAAGATTCATTTAGCATATGCAAACGAATCGCACGAAAGAGGTGAACTAATGATTGCAGGTGCACTTGATAACCCCTCTGATAAAGCCGTACTTATCTTTAAAGGAGATTCTCCATCGGTTGCTGAAGAGTTTGCTAAAAACGATCCCTATGTAAAAAACGGTGTTGTGGTTGAATGGGAAGTCCGGCCATGGACAGTGGTGATCGGCGAACTTTAATAAATTTGAATAAAGAATTCAGAACAATCGAATTCAGAAAAACGAATTGATCAGCATAATTTCGATTTTCTGATTTTCTTCTTTTATAATTTCCTTTTAACTTATTACTTTTAATTTAACCTCGCAGTTATTCACCCAGCCGTTTTATTACCATTACCGTTGCATCATCCTGCCATTTTATTTTTTTACCGAACTCATTTGAAGTTTCAAAAATTAAATTCAAAATATCCTTTGCATCCTTATCTTTATTATGAACGACGAGTCTTTTCAACCTTTCTGTCCCGTAATACTCACCTTTTTTATTTTGCCTTTCCAGGATCCCGTCGGTGTAAAGGACAAGCACACTGGCCGGCGGAATTTTTAAGTAAAATCTCTGAAGTTCGATATCCTGTAATGCACCCAAGACAATGCTTGTCGTTTCGAGGTCAATAATTCGTTTATCATGCACTAAGAATGGAGATGGATGCCCTGAATTTACATAGAACAAATTTCCGTTTGTTTCCATCTCTGCATAAAAAAGTGAGATGAAGCTGGAAGAGAGGACACTTTTATAAATAACCTTGTTAAGCTTTTGAAGTGTATAATCCATCTTTAATTGTTTTTCTAATCCCATTCGTAGTCCTGTCACAACATCGCGAGCCATTAATGCGGCAGGTATACCGTGGCCGCTTGCATCGCCGATGCAAAATCCGTAATTATCTTTATTAAAAAGAAAGTAATCGTATAGATCGCCGCCAACCAGTTCAGCTGGCTGTGATTTGGCGGCAATCTGAAAGCCGGGGATTTGTGGAGCATTTATAGGCAAAAGACTTTTTTGTATTTGCTCTGCCCGCTCTAATTCACCCTGAAACATCTCAGAAATTAACCGGTAATTTAAGACAGTACGTACCGCATTTAGGCAAAATTCTATTTCTTCGCGTACCCAGCCGCTTTTTAATTCGAAGAAAAATATCCAGCTATTGTCATTGTTGTGAACCAATATTCCTGCCGGGATAGAATATTCGAAACTGTTTTGATTTATTCTGAATCCATGATGGTCGAAAATATATGTACCCGAATTCAAAATATTTTGAATCGGTTCCGAATCAATTGGGATAGATTTAATTAGATCGATTGCATTTGTATCGACAGGCGGCGATATCATTATAAACTCATCATCGTTTTTTTCATAAATACTTCCGTAACCGATGTGAAGATCTTTCCCGAAAGTTTTTTCTAATTCCTGAACAATAGTAAATAGAAAATCCTTGCCGGATTTTTCTAGTCCTATTTTACTGAGTAATGAATCAAGTTTCCTGTAAAATTCTTTTGGTTCAATCATAAATTTTCAATAAAAATTAATAATATAGATTTTGGAATAATAAATAAGAAAATATTAGCAGGGTCCGTATAATTTATTCGATTAAATGATAATCATAATTGAGTTGTGAAAGATAGTCACTTTCTTTGATCAATTTGTGCTTGGAAATATACGTAATTGTTGGCAATGATGGTTAAACGCGATGCATTATAACAATAATGGTACCTTTTAGGGCAGAAGCAATATTTCAATATTAGTTATAAAAAGATTGAGAAATTATGGCTGCATGGTTTTTTGAAGCATCTGTCTGCTTGATGCAAAAAGATGAATATACTTTATTTCTTCCTTATTTCCCCGGTATAAGTAAACAATAATTTATTCTTTCCTTAACAATAACTTAAAATTGAAATACTAACTTACTTCAAAAAATTCACCTGATGAAGAAATTCTACCTTCAGATAAATTTACCGGAAGAATTTTCGCATACGTTTTTAAATAGTTAAACAGTATTCAATACAAAATGATATTCATTTTAAAAGGATCTTGCATTTCGGTGAAATAATTGGGTTTCTTGGAAATTATTATGATAAACGCTTGCTGAAATTTATAGATTAATTGTTTTATTTTTTTATTACAATGATATAGTGGTAAAGAAAATATATAATTTTTACGATTATAACACTGAATACTTGATATTGAAAAATATGTAAAGACATGCGGGATTTTTAGTATTAATACTGTTCAGACATTGTTCGGAATTGAATGATAGTGATGGTATAAAATTTGTTTACTCTTTTATAGTACCTGAGCCTGATACATGTTTGGATTTAATAATTCCGGTTTCAGCGGATAGAATAAGTTGTAAAAAAAACTTTATATGAACCGGATAACGTCAGGCAAAATGGTGATGTAAAAAGTGCGTAAAATAAATCTGAAATATATTGTTAACTAATTTCGTACGGAGGAAAAAATGAAACTCGATTGGTTTGAAATTCCTGAATTAGGGGAAGATGACAGCTATAAAGGATTATCTTTTTTCGAAGAAGAAAATGGTGATAAGAATGAATTTCATTTATTTTGCATTCTTGATAAAGATGAGAATCATGTAGAATACAATGACAGCTATTCTGAAAACGAATCGGATGATGATTTATTGGAATTCTACGGATACTAAAGAATAAACATCAATTCATTAAATAATTTCTTTTGTGTTTCAATTTACAGTTAATAATCCTGTCAAAGCATAATTCAATGTATATCTCTATTTTTCGATTATTCATGTTAAAGAGATAGGAATAAATTGGAAAGTAGATTATTCACACCTTTAAAGGTAAGGGGTATTGAACTCAAAAACCGGATTGTCGTTTCACCGATGTGTCAATATTCGAGTATTGAGGGAGTACCTTCTGACTGGCAGCTAATTCATCTTGGCAGCAGGGCAGTTGGTGGGGCAGCCTTGGTAATCACTGAGGCAACAGCAGTTTCACCGGAAGGACGCATTTCACCTGATGACGCAGGCATCTGGGGAGAGAAACATGTTAAAGCTTATCAAAAGATCACTTCATTTATTAAATCTCAAAATTCAGTTCCCGGAATTCAGCTTGCTCATGCAGGAAGAAAAGCATCGACATATTCGCCGTGGAAAGGTAAAGGTGAAGTCAAAGAGGAAGACGGCGGCTGGCAGACAATAGCTCCAAGTGCAATTTCTTTTGCGGAAAATTATCCGCATCCTAAAGAGGTGAATGATGATGATATCCAGGAAGTTATTCAACAATTTAAAACAGCAGCATTAAACAGCATTAAAGCAGGATTTGAATTAATTGAATTACATTTTGCCCATGGTTATTTAGTACATGAATTTTTTTCAACTTTCTCAAATCAAAGAAAAGATAAATACGGCGGAAGCCTTGAGAACAGGTGCCGGATAGCAATTGAGATAGCACATTCAATTCGGGAAATAATACCTGAAAAAATGCCGTTGTTTGTAAGAATTTCTTCTACAGATTGGAAAGACGGCGGCTGGGATATTGATCAATCTGTTCAGCTTGCTAAATGGTTAAAAGAAATTGGAGTCGATTTAATAGATTGCTCGAGCGGAGGAAATCTAAACAAGGTAAGTATTCCTGTTTATCCCGGCTACCAGGTTCCATTTGCAGAACAGATTAAAAAAGAAGCAAATATTTTAACAGCGGCTGTTGGAATGATTACCGAGGCAAAGCAAGCCGAAGAAATTATTCACAGCGGCAAAGCGGATTTGGTTAGTTTAGCAAGAGCAATGCTTCGCGATCCCTACTGGCCTTTACATGCAGCAAAAGAATTAAATGTCGATATAGGATGGCCGAACCAGTACTTACGGGCAAAATGATTTAATTGTTTTAAAAATTGTAAACACTCACCTATTATTCTTATATAATCTTCCAATTATTTGACCGCATATTGACTTTTAATTTTAATTGTGTATATTAGTAAGTAAGTGATTACATAATTATTTAAAGAACATAAACGTGTCTAGAGAAACAACCGATATAAGACAGGAACAGATTAAAAAGGCTGTACTTGAAATAATAGCAGAAGAAGGGCTTCATAATATTTCTACAAGAAACCTGGCAAAAAAAATCGGTCTTTCCGAAGGGGCAATCTTCAGGCATTTTACGACGAAAAGGGATATTATAAAAGGAATAATGGAGGATGTAGCCAATGATTTGATTGGTACACTACGCAGCATTGTGTTAAGCCCTGCAAAAGCCGAAGATAAATTATTTAAATACTTATGTGAAAATGTCAGATATTTAAAAGAAAACAGGGGAATTACTATTCTTCTTTTTTCGGAAGCTGCTCATCTAGGGGACAAAGAGCTGAAGGGCAAATTGAACCAGATTCTCACAGAACAAAAGCAATTTATAATTAAAATTGTAAAAGATGGAGTTTCTGAGGGAGTCTTCGATAAAAAGATAAATCCCGAAGACATTGCAATGCTGTATATGGGAATACCCATTACGTTTAATATAGAATTGGTATTAAATAAAAGCAGCTTAAACATGGACAATTTTTGTAAAAGGATGTATTCTTTGATATTGAAGTCTTTGAA
>CAZKUR010000061.1:0-22946 GCA_964556005.1 uncultured Ignavibacteriaceae bacterium
CGGATTAGGAAAGAATTCGAATTAACCCACACCAATAAATTTACAGGAGCAGTTTTTATCATTTTTAATGAAAACTGCTCTTTTTTTTACTGCTTTTATTTAATTCTTTTTTGAAAAAACGGGTTTGAAAGTCTCATTCGTTCAATTAAAAACCGCACAAACATGCTATTGAGAAATCAACTTTAATTTATAAAATTTCTTCCAGTCAAATCGTTTAAATAATCAAGGAGATATTATGAAAATTTTAATGAGATTGTCTGTGCTCTTTTTATTTTTTGTTTCAATTGCAGTCGCGCAAAATTCATTTCAGCAAACCAGTTTAACAGCGCTTGTTGGTGTTATAACTTCACATAACGGAGTTTTATATGCCGGTTCGGATGACGGTAATATATACGTTTCAACCGACACCGGAAGCACCTGGACAAGTCATTCGTATGGCAGTGCTGTTCCGGTGAACGGTATGGCTGTCAGTCCAACCACAGGAACATTTTTAATTATCACTGAAGGAAATGGCGGATTTCGCTCGACAGATAACGGTATTACATGGGTACAAATTCCAAATACGGCCGGGGCCGTTTTCCGCACTATAAATATGAGAACAAATGGGAACTTTTATCTGGGCACACAGAACGACGGGTTTTTCCGTTCCACAGATGACGGTATAAATTGGACTCCTATCAGCAGCGGTGTACCGGAAAGTAATGTTAGATCTTCTTTAATTACTAACTCCGGTGCAATATTAATCGGTGTGAAAGGTTCGAACGGGATCTATAGAACTACCGATGACGGAACGACCTGGACATTAACCGGCTTTCCGCAATCTTATAGAATTTATACTTTATGTGAAGCTCCAAACAATTACATCTATGCCGGAACTGGAGAATTTATGCACGGCATTTTCCGCTCCACTGATGACGGACTGACCTGGACGAATGTTTACCAATCGGATACCATTCAGTTTAATAATTCAATTGCTTACGATGGAAATATTTATGTCGGCGGCCTCTTTAACGGAGTATTTAGATCAACCGATAACGGAAATAGCTGGACTGTAATTACAAACGGTTTCCAAAGCCTGATAGGGTTTTCTCTCTGTGGTTTCGGTGGTTATATTTTTGCCGGAACTGGAGCCGGTTTATACCGGAGCTCAAATGCTGTTTCGGCAGTTAATGAAGATAAAAATATTGCACCAAATAATTTTTCTCTCGAACAAAACTATCCGGATCCATTTAATCCGTCGACGAAGATAAAGTATTCTATTCCAAATTCAGAGTTTGTTTCATTAAAGGTTTATGATGTTCTTGGGAAAGAAGTTGCAACTTTAGTGAATCAACAAAATGGTGCCGGCATCCATGAAGTTAATTTTAATGCTTCGAAATTAGCTTCCGGAATTTACTTTTACAGATTGGAAGCAGGTAAGAATATTTTAACGCGTAAGATGCTTCTAATAAAATAGCGACAAATGTCGTAATAGTAAATAAATTTCTTATTAACAAAATAATTTATAAGAAGGTAAAGAAAATGAAAAGCGTTTCAAAGATTCTGATTATACTGGTTTTATTTTCAATATATATCCAAGCTCAAACAAATGTTAATTGGAAACCGGTTACGGCATTTCCCGATAATCACTTTTTCCCTTCTTACGCTTGGGCAACGTCGGATTGGACTTACTCACCGCCTGAAGGGATTATAGGGACATACGGCGGCAGTATTGGTATAACAATTAAAAACAATAAAGATAATGCCACTTATGTGCTTCAAATTTCCGCACCGGAAATCGCAGATGAAACAAATTACACTTTTAAATTTCCACCTAATTCCTCAATTGATTGGTTTAACGTTTATCCCAACATTAATTATAAATGGGATAAACTAAAAAATACTACTGAGCCTATGCCGGCTAATATAACATTTACGTTATATAAAGATGGTCAAAGTTGCGGGCAAAAAAATGTCACTATTATTGTACATTCAATATACGACTGCCCTTACTGGCTAATAGCAACAAACGGCTCTCAGATTTCTCTTGATTGGATGTTTGCCGCGTACGTAAATGAGAACGATCCGATAATTGATAAATTGTTAAGAGAAGCTTTAAATACAGGAATAATTAGGGCTTTTACCGGATATTACGGCAATTCTTACCAAAATATTGCCAATAATGTTTTTATGCAGGTAACTGCATTATGGACAGTTTTACATAATCGTGGAATAACTTATAGCAGTGTGACCACTCCTAGTGTCGGTATAAATGAAAAAAATCTTGGAGCTCAAAAAATAAGATTCCCAAGCGATGCTCTTTTAACTTCTCAAGCAAATTGTATAGACGGAACGGTTTTGTTTGCATCCCTACTTCGTCGAATTGGGATTAAATCTAAAATTGTGTTAATCCCGGATCATGCATTTGTCGGGTTCAATGTAAGCGGACTAAAAGATACCACAAATTATAAATATCTGGAAACAACGGGACTTAGTTTAAATGTTTCGGAAAACCAAATTGATTCTGCAGACATTAATTGGTACAGGAACAGGCTTTCCGAATCAATATATTCAGCTAACAAAGAATCAATATATAATTTCTTATACTGCTTTTATTATGCAGAGAATGAATATAAAAAAGCAAAGCCGTACATTGATGCCGGCAACCCAAATTATTTCAGTATAGATGTCGACAAGGCAAGAAATGATTGGAACGTATTGCCAATAAGCAGATAAGCCGAGTTAAAAAAGTAAGACCTTGAAAGTTTGCATTAATCAACTCGTTCCGAGACGGTATACTGGTTTACCGTTTAGATGATCTTTTGAAAAGCCCAAACGTTTTAAATATTTCTCATGAACTTTATTTCCGGGATCACTGTAAATTTCTCTTATGTTTTTCTCTTTAAACAATTTACTAATTGCATATTTCCCTGTTTTAAAATCCCTGTAACCTGGAATGGCATAATCAAGCTTGATAAATAAATTATTATCTTTCTTAATTTCTGCACACACCAGTCCTGCAGGGATTAAATCTCTTAATATAAAAAACGTTAAAAGGTCTCCTTTCAATTGAAAGCTGAAAGACGGAAGGAACTTTCTGATATCTTTTTCATGAAAAGTTAAGAAATGATTTAAATAATCCGAATCTTTACTTATTTCCAGAACATCAAAATATTCTTTTGAAGTTAGGATACTTAGAAGATAATATAAATCTACTATGGCGATAAAAGCATTCACAAGAGCAACCGGGAAGTCATTCAGAATAAAACCGTATAATGTAAAACATAAAGCCCCGGCAAGATTTATCACTCGTAGTTTAACAAATGAACTCATCATTAAAGACCCTGCAACTAAAACAGAAGCAAGGTAACCGAACAGTTCATTGAATACATGATTATGAATCATTTTTTAATCTCGCACTTATTTGAATTTTAGTGTTGTTATTTTATGAAAATATTTCTTGGATTTAGTTTTGAGCAGCAAAACCAAACCCTATCCAACATTCCCCTTACAAAGGGAAAGGCTTATTGCCATCAAAACAAAATATAAGAAATGCTGTCAGTGTACATAGTAAGACAAGTATAACAAGAAATAGTTTTTATTGACAATAAATCTTTCTCTTCTTAAGAGAATGATTAAAAAATGAGTTATAGTTTGAATATAAATAATAAAATATTAATTATGATTGATATTGTCTCAAATAAAAATTTTCAAATTACTATTGTTAGAATTTAATTTAACCTGGGAATTAATTTATTCTTATTCATCACGATGTACGGTTTCCGGTGAAAAAGCCGGAAGGCAGATTGCAACATATTCTGCTCCGCCCTCATACGGAGTACTGTATTGTACCCATTCTCCTTTCGGAATTAAAACCGCTTGCTTTTCTTTTATTTCTATATTTCTTTCCCTGGATGAAATTTTTAGCGTACCTTTTAACACTACGGTATATTCGTCAAATTCAGGGGTTTGCCCAGGCTCTACCCAGCCGCCCGGACTATTCATCTTTGCAATACTTACATTTTCATTCCCGGAGTTTACTCTTCCGAAAAATTCTTCGATTATTTTCGGCTTGTTGCCTGCTGATTCTACGACAGAAGGTTCTCTAATAATAATTGGCATTATGCTTTCCTTTTAAAATCTTGTAATAGTTTGAAGAAGTGAAAAGATATAAATAAAGATAAAATATTATTATTAATACTGAAAGTAATATGTACATTGCCGAGTTACAAAATTACTTTTCATAATGCTCTATCTTTACATTTTATTGAGTTATTCATGTAAATTTTCGTTCGTGAAAAACAGATTTACACTGGTATGAAATTTGTTTAAATAAAAATGAAAACATTAATAAATTCAAGGATTAATTAACACTTCGAAAAATTATTCTGATCCGACACCGCTAAACCGGTTTGACTTCCGACTGAGTCAAGCCGGTTTTTTTATTCTTCTCATTCCAAATTTCACTAAAAATAAAAGAACGAAACCGAAATAGTTAAGAATAAAATATATTTATCATTAATTCGTCTTAATTAATAAATGTTTCAAAAAATTGAATAGAAGTGCACCTTACACCATATTTCTTTATACCCTGTACCGCCAGCATGATACAGTTCACCGAATATTATTAAGCGGTCAAAATTTATTTGATTATTTTTGCCTTTCATATTAAAAAATATTAAATGAAAATTTTTAAGAAACGAATAATAGAAGATAATCGGGCAAAGCCGAAAATCACTTCGTTGCTGAAACCTTACATGAAGATGATCTTACTCCTAATTCTTTTTGCGCTGCTTGGCAACGGGGTAAATCTTTTTATCCCGAAAATTATTTCGCACGGGATTGATTCTTTTACGGGCGGAGATTATGTATTTAAAATTGTCGCAATTGAATTTTTGGCCGCATCGCTGGTAATATTTATTTTTACTTACCTTCAAAGCATAGTACAAACTTTTACTTCCGAGAGAGTTGCAAGAGATTTAAGAGAAAAGCTTTCCGATAAAATATCACGGCAAAGTTATGCTTATATACAGGAAGCTAATCCTTCGACTTTATTGACAAATTTAACTTCCGATATCGATGCTGTAAAAATGTTTGTATCTCAAGCTGTTGCTTCAATCACTTCTTCCCTATTCATTATAATCGGAACAACTATCCTTCTTCTAACAATTAATTGGAGATTGGCTTTAACCGTCATTGCAATCATTCCGATTATCGGAGGCACTTTTTATTTAGTTTTGAAAAAAGTGAGAGTGCTGTTCAAAAAAAGCCGCGAGGTTGTTGACTGGCTTAATAAGGTTATAAATGAAAGCATTCTCGGAGCGGCAATAATTCGTGTAATAAATTCGCAGAACTTTGAATATCAAAAGTTTTTAGATGCAAGCACGGAAGCAAAAAATATCGGTGTTTCTGTTGTAAAATTGTTTGCTACACTTATTCCAATAATTACATTTGTCGCTAACATGGCAACTCTTTCCGTTCTGGCTTTGGGAGGCCATTTTGTAATAAACGGAAGTATGACTCTTGGGGATTTTGCCGCATTCAATAGTTATATCTCAATTCTTATCTTCCCAATTATCATCATCGGATTTATGAGCAATGTTATTGCGCGTTCATCGGTTTCATATCAGAGAATTGATAGAGTTTTAAAATCACCTGATAAAATAGAAACAGGGACAATCGATGAATCTTTGAAGGGAGAAATACAACTCGAAGATGTTTCAATTTTATATGACGGCAAGCCGGTACTAAAAAATGTTTCCTTGAAAATAAATGCATCCTCAAAAACTGCGATAATCGGTCCGACTGCTGCAGGAAAGAGCCAATTGCTTTATCTGATTACAGGATTAATAAATCCGGATTCCGGAATTATCAAATTTGATGGAAGGAAAATTGACGAATACAATAAAGAATCTTTTCATAAGCAGATTGGTTTTGTTTTCCAGGACAGTATAATGTTCAATATAAGCCTTAGAGAAAATATTGCATTCAATACAAGTGTTACCGACGAATCAATTGAAAAAGCAATCGAGACAGCCGAACTAAAAGAGTTTGTCGATTCGCTTCCGCAAAAGCTTGATACCATAGTTTCCGAAAGAGGGACAAGCCTCTCCGGCGGACAAAAACAACGCATAATGTTAGCACGTGCGTTAGCTTTAAATCCTAAAATTTTATTGCTTGACGATTTTACTGCAAGAGTCGATTATCAGACCGAACAAAAAATTATTGCAAACATAACGGATAACTACCCCGGCATTACTCTAATCTCGGTGACTCAAAAAATTGCACCGGTAGAAAATTTTGATCAAATAATTCTTCTAATGGAAGGTGAAATGATTGCCTCAGGCAAGCATGATGATCTTTTGAATAGATGCCCGGAATATGTTCAGATTTATAATTCACAAAAAAGCACAAGCCGTTATGAATTACAATCTTAATTTATTATCTAAAGATAGCGGGAAAAAGAAATCCACGTTAACTGCTTTAAAGAGCATGCTGACACATATTGTTGAAGATAAAAAGATTCTTATAATGGCTTTTGCTGCAATGATTATTACCGCCGTATTGAATCTACTCAGCCCGATAATTATCGGGCACACAGTAGATAATTATATCCGCACTAAACAATATCACGGTGTTTTGATTTTCAGCGGCGTACTGCTGGCTATGTATATTATATCAGTTGTTGCCGGGTATATCCAAACAAATTTAATGGGAACCTTTGGGCAGCATATGCTTTATACGCTGCGCAATTTGTTATTCGCAAAGCTGCAGGAACTGCCTGTAGATTTTTTCAACCAGAACAAAGCCGGCGATTTAATATCAAGAATAAACAATGATACAGATACTGTAAATCAGTTCTTCTCTCAATCATTAATGCAGTTCACAAGATCAATACTTATAATGATTGGGTCCGCAATATTTTTATTATCGATAAATCTTCCGCTTGGGGCAGCGGCACTAACGCCTGCTGTAGTAATTTGGTTTTTTACCCGTTTTATATCTCCCTGGGTAAAAAGAAAAAATGATGTAAGTTTAAAAAGTGTCGGACTTTTAAGTTCGGCTGTACAGGAGAGCTTAAATAATTTTAAAGTTATTGTAGCATTTAACAGAAGAGATTATTTTAGAGAGAAATTCAACCAATCAAACTTTGAGAACTATTCTAATGCCGTTTCGGCAGGACTGGCAAATAATCTATTAATGCCTGTATACGGATTCTTCTCAAATATCGGTCAGATGATTGTGCTGACATTCGGAATTTACCTTATCTCTGTTCACGATTTTACAATCGGTTTGCTGATTAGCTTTTTAGCATATATCACCAGCTTTTATAATCCCTTAAGACAATTAGCTGCTTTGTGGGCAAACTTTCAGGTTGCGCTTGCCGGCTGGGACAGAATTTCAATAATATTGAACATGGAAAACAATCTGCCGGTAATTGAAGACAAAAAGATTTATGATTCATCTTCATTAATTTCTTTTAAGAATGTTTCTTTTGCATATCCAAACAGCACCGAGGTATTGCATAATATTAATTTTGAACTTCAGAAAGGGAAGACATATGCTTTTGTTGGACCAACAGGCGGCGGAAAAACAACAACGGCTTCTTTAATTGCCCGCCTGTATGATACAACCAAAGGAAAAGTTTTGCTTAACGGAAAAGATATCCGCTCTTATACACCTGAAGAACGTACGAAGAAAATCGGGTTTATCTTACAGGAACCATTTTTATTTACCGGTACTGTTCGCGACAATATTTTATATGGTAATGAAAATTATAAAAACTTTACAAACGGAAGGTTAACTGAAGCTTTAATAAAAGCAGGACTGGAAAGTTTGATTGATAGATTCGATTCGGGATTAGATACAAAAGTACAAACATCGGGAGACGGAATAAGCCTCGGCCAAAAACAATTGATTGCTTTTATCAGAACAATATTGCGCGAGCCTGAGCTGTTGATTTTAGATGAGGCCACAGCTAACATCGATACAGTTACCGAACAGTTGCTTGAAGAAATTTTACAAAAGCTGCCAGAAACGAGTACAAAAGTAATTATAGCGCATCGCTTAAATACAATCGAGAATGCGGATGAAATTTATTTTGTCAATGCAGGCGAGGTTATTCTCGCCGGTTCGCTTGATGATGCCGTAAATATGCTTATGAAGGGGAAAAGGGCAAGTTAAAAGTTAACGAAAATTAAACGATTATGAAGATAAAAAATTTTTTATCAAAACAGGTTTATTTATCTTTGTAAGAAATATAAATTTTTATAAGGGGCTATTATGAAAAATCGTTCTCTATTTTTTGTATTAGGTATTTTCTTATTAATTCCTTCAACGAAAATTTTTCCTCAATTTTTAGGTAACCAAGCGTTTAGTGTTGTAGAGCTTCCGCATTCGGTCAGAAATATGGGATTAGGAATGAACGGGGTAGTTTCATCAAGTGAAATTGATGCACTTACATATAATCCTGCAAATTTATTATTTACTAAAAATCCTGAGTTTTCTTTTTATCATCAAGGTCTACAATTAATATTCGGTGGAATGCCGATAAATGATTATTCTATTTACCTTGGCGCGGGCAAAACCGGATCCTTTGGAATTGAGTATAATGATTGGACTTCAACATTTTCAGCCACAACTATTGAAGACCCTAATGTATATGAAACAGTAAAAACTTATGAGAGAAATATTTCTTTTGGATATGCCAAATATATAAATGATAATGTTGGAATTGGTTTTAGCTTTAGATACGGATTTGCTTCATCTATAGCTATCAAGTATAAAACATACCTGGTCAGCATTGGTGCTTTTGATAAATTTAGCTACTTAAATAAAAACTGGCACGCAGGCATCTCGTTGATGAATTTAGGTCCCGCAGTTAAATATACTATCCCTAACCAACCTTCAATATACGATGCGCCTCCGACATTTTTATCTCTCGGATTAAGCGTTAACATATTAGAAACAAGATCTTTTACTTTACCAATTTCTTTAAGCATGACTAAGCCATTTGATAAATATGATGATAACGGGAACGGTCAATCTTCATTTAAAACTTTATTCACCGATTGGAAAGATTTCCCCAATGATGCTTCTGTAAGTCCAGGGATAGCTTTCGATTGGAACATGTTAAATTTAGGTGATGACTTTTACTTAAGTCAAAATTTTTATATCGGAAATTATTCTAATGGAATTAAAAGCGGACTAACTAATTTTTACACTCATGGGGTGGAAATGTCTTTATCATTTAAAGGAGTAAAATTAACGGGAGGCTATTCCGGGGTATGGCACAATCAGAGAGCTAATAGTTATCTTAAATGGGAATTCCCATACGAAACTTTACAATTCAGCTTAAGTGTAAATCCTAGCATTTTTTCAAACTCTACAAATTGGGTAAGTAGATTTGATTTATCAAAGAATTCAATAGAACCGAAGAACATTATTATATCAAGCGGAGCCGGTCAATTGTTTCGTGTCGGAAATGCAAAATCAATCTCGATACAAGGAGTAGATATTGAACAGAGAAATAATGTCTGTTACTCAATTGAAGCAGCATTTTACTTAAATAAGAAATCAGCTTTAGTAATGTCATTTTCATATAATTCATTGCCTTATGATGCATATTATCTGCAATACCATTTAGTTAGCATGAAGATAGAAACTTTAACATTGTCTTCTGCGTTCAGGTATCATCCATTAGAAAATATAAAGAACTTTTTTATTCAGGGAGGGCTTGGAATTGCGAGATTAAATCCGGTTCCCCCTACTACGCCAAGATATTATTACACAACAGAATTGGACGCTTCAATAGGTTATAATTTTGAATGTCTAGAAAATATTGTTTTATCGCCTATTGCAGGGTATAATTTATTATTATTAGATGCATGGGAAAACCGTGCACGTATTTCCGGTAATAATCAATTTAATTTAGGTATAAGATTGGGTTATAAATTTTAATTGATTTAAAATCAATTGAAATTATTATTCAGCTAACTAATTTTCGGCGGAAGTAATTTATAAACAACAGGCGTAACTAGTCTCGATAACAAGGTTGAACTGATTAACCCTCCGATTATAACAATTGCCAAGGGAGAAATTAAAGGATTATCCGAAAGCGCTATTGGAAGCATACCACCTATTGCCGTAAGTGATGTAAGAATGATAGGTAAAAATCTCAACTCGCCTGCTTCCCTAATTGCTTCGTCAAGAGTCTTCCCTTCTTTTCTTAATTGATTTGTAAAATCAACAAGAAGTATCGTATTCTTTACTTCTATTCCGGCTAATGCTATTAAACCTATCGTTGCAACAAACGAGAGTGAATTTCCGGTGAATAAAAGAGCTAACGCAGCTCCCACAATTCCTAACGGGATTACTGAAAGCACTATTAATATGCTCTTATAAGTTTTGAATTCTAAAAGTAAAACGGCTATAAATAAAAATATTGTAACAAATATAATATTAGACATTCCGCCGAAAGATTCTTCTCTCTGTTCTATTTCGCCGCCCATCTCATAAGAATAACCCTGCGGAAGCTTAATTGCATCCATTTCCTTTTTTACTACTTTTATTACGTTATCATTTAGAAAGCCCTCTTTAACGAATGAACTAACCGATACCGTTCTTATTTTATCTCTATGATTTATAACAGGAGGGGTTGTTACAAATTTTAGAGTAGAAATTTGATTAAGCGGAATTGCAGTTCCCTTATAATTATTTACATAAAGATTTTTAAAGGCATCGAGAGACTGTAAATCGCTTTTTTCTTTTGTTACTAAAATATCGTAACTGTCTCCTTCTTCATCAGTCATCTTACCAACATCGAGACCGGCTACTGCCAGCCGGACATCTTTATCGATATCTGCTGTTGCAACACCTAATATCCCTGCCTTCTCTTTGTTTATATTTACCTCTAAATCCGATTTCAAATTTTTTAACGGGTTATTGATATAAATTGTACCGTCGGTATTTTTAAGAAGATTTTCCACTCTCAAAGAAATAGCTCTAAGTGAATCCAGGTTATCACCGTACAATCTTACTTCAACCGGCGCAACAACAGGCGGTCCCTGCTCAAAATTTTTCACTTCTATTTTTGCGCCTGTGAATGGTGTCCATTTTCTTCTCAGCTCTTCAATTATTTTCATTTTTTGAGAACGGGATGTGCCTTCATTTAGCTGGACAAATATCTGTGCAAAGTTTGCCTGTTCATGCCGCTGAAGAACATTGTAATAAATTTGCGGGTTTCCTTTACCGATATTGGAAGAATAATATTTTATCTCGGGATATTTTTTTAGCTGTGATTCAATCTGTTTAGTTATATAATTAGTATAATCAAGATTTGACTGCGGCGGTGTATTTATTTCAATTAAAAACTGCGGCTTTTCTGAGGCCGGGAAAAGACTGAATCCAATTACCGGAATTAATGATATTGATCCCCCGAAAATTATGAGTGCGATAAGTACAGTAATAACAGGTCTGTTCAGCGCTTTATCGAGTACAACCGAATAACTTTTAGAGATTGCCTTCTTCAAAAGTCTTAAGAAAATATTTCCCTCGGTAGGTGTCTTATGTTCTTTTAAAATCCTGCTTGAGAGAAAAGGAATAATCGTGAGTGCTACAGCCATCGAAGCAAGTACGCTTGTTATAACTGCAGTCGGCAGGCTTCTAATAAAGTCGCCTGAACCACCCGGTAAAAAAACTAACGGCAAAAATGCTACGATTAATGTCATAGTACAACCCACAACGGCGAGAGCAATTTGTTTTACTCCCTTTAAAACCGCATCCATTCTAGTATGACCTTCTCTAAGCCACCGCTCAATATTTTCAACTACAACTATTGAATCATCAACCAAAAGACCAAGAGCCACAACGAAACCAACTATGCTTAATTGATTCAGGTTAAATCCTAAAAGATTAATCAGCGTTATTCCGATTGAAAGTGAAAGTGGAATTGAAATCATAACAATAATCGCCGACCGGTATCCTAACGGAAGCAGGGTTATCGAAACCAGCAATATTGCAATTAAAAAATCTTCTCCGAGTTCATCAAGCCTGTTATCAACATTTATAGCCTGGTCAAAATTCTGAACTAAAACAATATTTGGCGGAAGCGTTGATTTGAATTTTTCAATTGCCGGTTTATATATTTTTTGTGCTGCAGAAATATTATCGTTAGGCTTTAACGCACCTACAACAAAAACACACCTGAGCGAATTTAAGCGGGTAACGTATACCGGTTTTTCAAAATCGAAAGAGATATTAGCAATATCTTTTAATAAAACGTTTTTGCCGTTTGCGGAATATACAATTGTATTCTTCACTTCATCAACATTTTTGTAGCTGCCGCTCGTTTGAATGTTAAACGCCTGTGTTCCGGCATCGACACTTCCGCCGGGAATATTAACTGATTCACTTTGTATACTTCCAAGCACTGCATTGAGCGGAATGTGCATTTGACTCATTTTATCAAGCTTCAATTCAACTCTTACAATTTTATCCGGCAGTCCGTCAATCTTAACATTTTTAAGCATAGATAGTTTTTCAAGTTCATCTTTGAAATTCTTGGAATATTTTTTCAACTCATTATATGGTGCATTTTCAGAAATCAAAGCAGCTTGAATAATATTTACATTCGAAGGAAGCCATTTTGTTACATCGATACTATAAATATCGTGCGGCAATTCACTTCGCATGTTGTTTACTTCTCTAATTACTTCCTGGTATTTTTCATCGATGTTAACTCCATGCTGATATTGTACCCATACAACGGCTAAGCCGTCGCTAATGCTGGAATTAACATGCTTTATATTTTCAAGAGAAGATACTTTTTGTTCAATCGGCTTAACGACAAGCTCTTCCAGGTCTTTTGGGCTGGTTCCCGGGTAAACAACTATAATCTGAAAACTCGCCTCACTTAATTCCGGATCTTCCGAGCGCGGCATATTTATTATTGTCGATACACCGATGATGATTAGCATTGCTGCAAACAGCATGGTTAACTGCGGAAACTTTACTGCATATTCTAAAATCTTCATAATTGTCTCAATTATTTATTATCGACTTTTATTTGTGAATTATCATTAAGATAGGCGCTGCCGGAAACAATTAAATATTTATAATTTTCGAGGCCTTGGTTTATATAAACCTTATCTTTTTCGAGAGCAAAGATGTTTACTTTTACCTTCTTTGCCGTCTTCATATTATTTGTTGCAAAAACGTAACCGGTGTTGCCGTCGCCGTCAAGAATAGATTGATAAGGTGCCGCCCACATTTCGGCCGAATACTCAGGAAAAATTTCCGCCTTACCGAATAAACCGCTGGCAATATTAACTTTCTGTCCGTTTCTTATTTTCAGCTCAACATAGAATGTTCCCGAATACGGGTCAACACCTTCCGATTTACGCAGTACATAAGCTTCAATATTTTGCGACGGGTTTACATCGGATTGCACCAATGCTTTATCTCCTATTTTTACAACAGCCCAATCATGATCGCTGATACCGGCTTTTAGTATCCATCCGTCTTTTACTACGCCGTTTGTTTGAAACACCGGCATTCCCTGATTTACTAGCTGCCCTTCATTAACAAACTTTTTTAGTATGTATCCATCGTCTATCGCCCGGATTTCAGAATGATTAAGATTGTATTTCGCAATCGTCAGCTGCTCGGCAGCAACATTCAATCCGGTTTTTGCATCCTGCATCTGCGCTAAAGTAGCAACACTGTCTTTATATAGATTTTGCGCCCTATTAAAGTCTCTCAATGCTTTTTCATACCCGGATTTGGCTTGCGAGACTTGCGCTTGTATTTCATTTAATTCAAGCACGGCAAGCAGCTGGCCTTTTTTTACTTTATCTCCTTCGTTAACAAAAATCGATTTTACTATTCCGCCTGTTTTGAATGAAAGATAAGTTTCATCGTTAGTTGTAAAATTTCCCGAAACATCGATTGCTTTATGAACTTTCTCTTTTTTCAATTTAATTATTTTTACCGGAATAATGTTATCGGGCTTCTGCTCCTTTTTTGAAGAACATCCATAGTAAGCCACTAAAGAAAAAATAATAATTACGAGAAATATTTTATTTTTCATTTAATCACTCTTTTATTTTTATACACTTTTTTATTATTACTGTCCGGATTCTCGATATTCAACCGGCGTCAAGGTTCGAATATCAGGCATCTGAAACTTACTTTTCGGAATCAATTTCCCGTTCGTATTCTGCGAGCGCAGTTAGAACTTTGTTTGTTTTTATATTCAGCATTAATTCTGCTTGAGTTAACAGCGACCGCGCATCTACCGTTTCTATAAAAGTATTTGCACCTTCTTTATAACCTTTGGCAATCAGCCTTTCATAGCTTGCGGCTGCTTTATATTTTTTTATTGCCGTAAAATAATTTTCCCTTGCCGCTATTAAATTACCGCGTGCAATCGATTGGCTGAGCTTAAGTTGGTTTCTCGTTTGATCAAGACTAAGCTGGATATTCTTTAAATTGAGTTCGGCTTCATCTACTTTATAACTGTTTCTAAACCCTTCGAAAATCGGAACGCTCAACTGGAAACCGAATAAATAATATCTCGAATCCGGATTGTAATTCCATATTTGGTCCTGTGCACCGAGATCGAGAAAAGCATTTATCTTTGGAACCCAGTAAAGTTTTTTCATGGATAGAATAGATTGGTTTATACTTTTTCCTGTTTCCAGCATTTTCAATTCATCCCTGCCGGATATATCATAACTGCCCGATAATATTTGATTTACTTCCGATAATTTTAGCCCGACGCTAAATGAAGTATCGACATCCGAATCCAAATTTTTATTCAGAATAAAATTGAAATATTTCTTTGCTGTTTGAACTTGATTATCAGACTCTACAATTTTGGAATTTATTTCCGCTATCTCGCTTTCGGAACGTAGAATATACACCGGCAGCCCTTTGCCGTTTTTCAAAAGAGATTCATTCACTCTCTTTCCCTCTTCTGCAACCTTTAAAGCATTATTATATATTTTCTCAGCAGATATCGCACTCAAATAATTATAGTAGGCCGTTTTAATATCTTTGACTAATTCCCGTTTATAAATATCAACTTCATACTGCTGAAGATTCACCTCATCGTTTTGAATACTATGATTTATAATTAAATCGGTATTTAAGATAGGCATTGTTGTATGCAGCTTAACGTCATAATAATGAAACGGAAAGAAGTTAATATTTTCATTTTGAAGCTGAGGAAACCGGCTGCTTTGTGTCAACTGGTTTAAAGTGGAATAAACGGGATTTAATAAATCTCCGATTGGAATAGGAATATTTCTTCCGCCTTCGCCGCTTGTATAATTTCCCTCTAAATTAATTGAAGGGAAAAAATAACTCGTAGCGGTTTTAAGCGAGTACATTGCTTTTTCAAGAGAGATTTTCTTCTGCTTTAAAACTATGTTGTTGGAAATTCCTTCCTGAATATATTTTTCAAGCTGAGCTTGTGGAAATATATCCCCTGAAATAAAGAAGAATAGAAATAATATGATTAAACTAATTTGTGTTGATTTTAACTTCATACTAATATGGAAAGAGTTTAACATTAAATAATTAATAAACGATATTTATCGATTAAACAGCGTTCAGCGAATACTTAAAATTTTTTATTTCATTATTTTACTTAAAATATCTAATGTGCTTTCAATAATTTTTTTAGGTTCTTGGTCGTGAAAGTTTTTCATAACAGAACCTCTTCTTATTATAATTGATACCATGCCGTGAACTATCGACCAGAAAAAAAAGGCTACAGATTCTACATCTTGATTTTTAAACATACCTGCCGCCTGACAATCAGCCACATTTCTAACTAATAAATCGAACGAACGCTGCCCGTGAGTCCAATCCAAACTTTCTTCTTTACAGATGAGTTCGATTGGTTCCCGCAGAATAAACATGATATCGTAATATTCTTGATTTTCTAAAGCGAAATTTATATATGCTTTCCCATGAGCTAATAACCTTTCTCGCGGATCATTGATGCCTTGAGCAGAAAGTTGCTTTTGATATAACATTTCAAATCCTTCTAAATGGAGCGCATAAAAAATAGAATCTTTATCTGTAAAATATGTATAGATTGAACCAGGACTATACTCTATCTTCTCTGCAATTTTTCTAATCGAAACTCCATTATAACCTTCATTAACAAATAGCTCCATTGCTGCTTCAAGGATTAATTTCCTCATTTCGGCTTTTTCTCTGTCTTTTCTTTCTGATATTCCCATTTGCCTAATAAATTTTAATATAAACAATGTGAATATATTAAACAGTGTTTAGCTTGTCAAGTGACTTAACCTTCTTATATTATTTTCTCAATTTTCTTTTGAATTTCATGTTTATTAGTCTGTGTTTTTGCGAAGGAAATAGCTTTTTGAGAATTCAGTTTTGCTTTTTTATTATCGATGTTTGTATACAATTCGCCTAAAAGTGCAAAATAAAAATGATTATCCTGCAAGTTTAATTTTTCTGCTTCAATGATAGCATCTTCTTTGCTGTTTGCTTTTGATAACGCATAAGTTTTGTTTAGTGCTGCAATAGGCGAATATTCAATTTGCAGAAGCTGGTTATAAAGCTGAAGAATGTTTTCCCACTTTTCTTTTGTATTTTCTTTTTGCGTATGCCGGTAAGCGATAGCAGCTTCGAGGTGAAATTTTAAAATCCTATTTCCTCTTGCACAACAATTTAAAAAATATTCACCCTTTCTAATCAAATCCGCATCCCAAAGGTTAACATCCTGATCTTCATAAAGAACAAGTTCGCCGTTTTTATCCAGGGGGAGTCAAATCTTGAGACGTAAAAGCACATTAAAGAAAAAAGTGCATTTACTTGCTGTTTATTTGTGTTTTTATTTTCAAAGACTAAATCACGGTGCAAATAATTTTAAGGTTTGTTCTTCGCAACAGTATAAAGCCAGGCAGAAGGATTTGGCGGAACACCTTTCAATCCCCATGTCTCAGATGCAATTAAAAACGTATCGCTGGCAATATCTTCAGCAATTTCTATTTGGTCGATACCAAAATGCAGGCAAGCACCGAAACGATTTTCCTTTATTCTGTTCTAAAAAGGTGCGGTATTAATTCCTGCTGATTTGTTATAAAAAAAACTCCCGGAGAAAACCGGAAGTTAATTTAAAATATTTTTATGTTTTATAATTGATCTATCTCTCTAACTTCTACATTTCCACCGGATGCCAAAACCGGGCATCCTTTCGCAATTTCAACCGCTTCCTCATAAGAATCAACTTTAATAATTGAATATCCCCCGATTGATTCTTTAATTTCGGTGTATGGTCCATCGGTTACAATATTATTTGACTTTACGACTTTACCGCTTGAAGATAAACGGTTTCCTCGATTCGACAATTTATTTTGGGCAGCAATACCGCCGATCCAATCCATCCATTTTTTTGTACTCGCCTGCATTTCTTCCGGAGAAAATTCCGGCATAGCTTTGAAATCATTTCTGAATATTAAAAGTAACTCTTTCATCTTAATCCTCTTCCTTCATGGTATTAAATATTTGAATTATACTTTTATAACAAACCCACAGGAATTGGATATGATTAAAAATTAAACTTGACTCCGGTTAATTGTTCGGAAACATCCCAAAGCTTACGGGCAATGTTTTCATCGTGCGATAATTTATTCGATTCTACTTTTGCAGGATAGCCTCTCAATTCCTGCCAGCCGGATGGTCCATAATAATCTCCGGTTTTTACATCAGGAGCTACGGCCGCATATAAAGTCGGAAGTGCACCCATCGATTGTTTCTGAGCAAATAGAGGATTGAAAATAGATGAAACTTTACTATACCTCTGCAAATTCGTAGCCGTCCATCCCGGGTGAGCCGCTACGGCAATAGTTTTCGAATTTCCTTTTTCCAATTTTCTCTTTAGTTCGTAAGTAAAATACAAGTTTGCTATTTTACTGTCGCCGTATGCCCGCCAAGGTTTATATACTCTTTTTTCCCAATTCAGATCATCAAAATTTATTTTTCCGGCTTTATGTGCACCGCTGGAGACATTTACAATACGAGAATTTTCAGTGTTTATTATTAAATCAATCAATAGTCCCGTTAATGCAAAATGCCCTAAATGATTTGTACCGAACTGCAGTTCGAAACCGTCTTTTGTTTTTGAATAAGGCGGTACCATAACACCTGCATTATTAATAAGCAGATCAAGCTTGGAATATTTTTCTTTGAATATTTCCGCAAACCGTCGAACCGAATTAAGATCCGAAAGATCAAGTTCGAGAACATTCACATTTGCATCTTTATTTTCGGTTTTTATCTTATTTAATGCTGCGTTTCCTTTAGATAAATTTCTAACCGCCAAAATAACCTCTGCATTTTTAAGAGCAATAGCTCTAACAGTTTCAAATCCGATTCCACTGTTAGATCCGGTTACAATTACAGTTGTTCCTTTTTTATCAGGAATATTTTCCATATCCCACTTATTATTGTCCATTGCTTCTCTTCCTTTTAATAAATATAATTTGGTCTCTTAAATATCTCAAACATCTAACATGTAAGATTAAATAGATTGAAAAATTAATTAAATGGAGCCATGTGGCAAGTAAAATGGAACACGTAAGAATTTCGCAAATTATTTTGTGTCCATTACCAATAGTGATAACGCTATCATGAAAATCGATCGTCAAGAATTCAATATCGAGAATTGAGTATCCAGTATCGAGAATCCCGGCATCAAACTTCGAGAATTCATAATTTCAGTTGTGTTAACTCAAGACTCAATTCCCACAACCTTTTTCGTGCCTTCTCATCGTAAGCCTGCGAATTTGCTCTCGCTTCGGTTTTTACATTAAAATATTTACCAGTTGTATCTTTCAAGGATTCTGAAGTTGCAAAGAACACTTCCGCCTCCGCACCGCTTTCCGGTTCTCCCCACGGATTTATGTTTGATCGTCGTACCATGTTTGTATTCAAATATGTTCCGGGATGTAAAGCATTCACAGTTATGTTATCATTTTTTAATTGATCAGCTAAATCAATTGTAAACATAATAAGTGCAAGCTTGCTCTGGCAGTATGCTTGAACTGCATCAAATTTTTTTTCGAGCATTACATCATCCAAATTGATTGGACTTTGACCAGCGGAGCTTACGTTTACGATTCTTGAAGGAGCAACCTTTTTTAAGGCTGGCAATAATAAATGTGTTAATAAAAAGGGTGCAAGATAATTTACTGCAAAGCGAAGTTCATATCCGTCTTTGCTTTTTTTCTCATCGGCAAACCCGGCACCGGCATTATTTATTAATACATCGATTCCAGAAAATTTGCCTTTTACTTTATTCGCTAATTTTCGAACTTCATTCAAAGAGGATAAGTCAGCTTTAAATCCTTCAATTTTTTTATTACCGGATTTTAATTTTAATTCTTCAACAACATTATTTACTTTTTCTTTATTTCTTCCGTGCACTAAAACATTTGCATTTTGTTTCGCAAGCTGCAGTGCGGCTAATTTTCCGATACCGTCTGTTGAACCGGTAATTAAGAAAGTTTGTTCGTTTATCGGCTTCATAGTTTGCTCAATATCTATTTTTAGAAGGATGGAATCGTTTATATTCTTTAATAATTATCAAAGATTCAGTATTTTTAAAATCGCTTTAGAAATTTATAACATAGTTATCGAAAATTTAAGTGGGAAAAATAAATGAAAACAAAAATCACATGGACCAAAATTGATGAGGCCCCGGCTTTAGCATCTTATAGTTTATTGCCAATCGTAAAATCCTTTATAAAAGGTACAGGAATTGAAATTGAGTTAAAAGATATATCACTTGCAGGAAGAATAATTGCGAACTTCCCGGATAATCTAACTGAAGAACAAAAAATCCCGGATTATTTAACTGAACTTGGTGAACTTACCCAAAAACCGGAAGCCAACATAATTAAACTTCCGAACATTAGTGCATCTATTCCGCAGCTTCATGCGGCAATAAAAGAATTACAGGGAAAAGGTTATAAAATTCCCGATTATCCCGACGAACCGAAAAACGATGAAGAAGCTACACTTAAAACAAGATTTGCAAAAGTGCTTGGCTCTGCGGTTAACCCGGTAATTAGAGAAGGTAATTCAGACAGACGTGCCGCAGCCTCTGTAAAAAAATTCGCTAAAAAAAATCCTCATAAAATGATGAAACCCTGGCCGGAATCCGGCTCTAAGACACGCGTGGCACATATGAACCAAAAGGATTTTTACGGTTCCGAAAAATCTCTAACACTCGACAAAGAGGATACGGTTAGAATTGAGTACGTCGACCCTAAAGGAAATGTTACCGTTCTGAAAGAAAAGCTCAATCTGCTTAATGGCGAAGTGATAGATGCCGCCGTAATGAATGTTAAAGAACTACGAAAATTTTATGCAGAACAGATTGAAGAAGCTAAAAAAGACGGCGTGCTTCTTTCGCTTCATCTTAAAGCTACAATGATGAAAATTTCCGACCCGATAATGTTCGGTCATGCTGTTTCAGTTTATTATAAAGATGCACTTGAAAAACATGCGGAAGTTCTTAAAGGAATCGGCGCAAATGTTAATTACGGGCTTATGGACATTCTCGAAAAATTAAAGAAGCTTCCCGATGAAAAAAGAAAAGAAATTGAAGCCGACATAAATAAAGTTTATGAAAGCAGGCCTCAGCTTGCGATCGTGGATTCGAGAATCGGGAAAACAAATCTTCACGTTCCTAATGATATTATTGTCGATGCATCGATGCCGAATGTAGTTCGCGACGGCGGAAAAATGTGGAACCTTAAAGATGAACTTCAGGATTGTATTGCCATGATCCCGGATCGCTGTTACGCTACTATGTACGGTCAGATTATTGAAGACGCAAAAGCAAAAGGACAATTTGATCCTACAACAATGGGAGCTGTTTCCAATGTAGGATTGATGGCAAAGAAAGCTGAAGAATACGGTTCACATGATAAGACTTTTGAGGCTAAAGGCAATGGAATCATTCGCGTGGTTAATTCCGAAGGGAAAACTTTGCTGGAGCAGCAAGTTGAAACCGGTGATATCTTTAGAATGTGCCAGGCAAAAGATGAACCTATCAGAGACTGGATAAAACTTGCTGTAAACAGGGCAAGAGCTACCTCTTCTCCTGCAATTTTCTGGCTTGATGAAAAAAGAGGTCATGACAGAGAAATTATTGCAAAAGTTAAAAAGTATCTACCGGAATACAATACCGAAGAACTTGAGATAAAAATTCTTGAACCAGTAGAAGCGATGAAGTATACTCTTGAAAGGACAAGAAAAGGATTGGACACAATTTCAGTTACCGGTAATGTACTTCGTGATTACCTTACAGACTTATTCCCTATTCTTGAACTAGGTACAAGTGCAAGAATGCTTTCAATAGTTCCCCTGTTAAAAGGAGGCGGATTATTTGAAACCGGTGCCGGTGGTTCTGCTCCTAAGCATGTCCAGCAGTTGGTAAAAGAAAATCATTTAAGGTGGGATTCGCTTGGAGAATATTGTGCGCTGGTTCCTTCACTGGAAATGATTGCAGATAAAACAGGAAATGCCAAAGCAAAAATTTTAGCGGAAGGACTCGATACCGCAGTAGGAAAATATCTTGAAAACGGAAAAATGCCTTCGCGTAAAGCAAATGAAATAGATAACCGGGGAAGTTCGTTCTATCTTGCAATGTACTGGGCCCAGGCATTAGCCGAACAGGACAAAGATAAGGAAATGAAAGAACGGTTCTTAAAAATTCATAAAGAACTGAAAGCAAACGAAGATAAAATTGCAAACGATTTGATTTCAGTACAGGGAAAACCGGTTGACTTAGGTGGATATTATATACCTGATGAAAAGAAAGTTACAGAAATTATGCGTCCGAGTTCAACTTTCAATAAAATAATTGATCAGATGTAATTTTAAATTTTAATTTAAGGTTACATTTATTTTTTAACGGATAGGGATTATGTTCCTATCCGTTTTTCATTTTAAATAAAACTTTATCCCGAAGGATAAATCCCACCGTTAACATTAATAGTCTGATTAGTAATATACCCGTTTTTAATAATCATAATTACCGATTGTGCAATTTCATCGGCAGTACCAAACCTGCCGACAGGTACTATTTCGGGATTAACATTTTTTAATTCATTAAGCATGTCTGTTTCAATTAATGCAGGAGCAATTGCATTAACGGTAATGCCCTCCTTTGCCAAACTTGAAGCATAATAATGCATCATTCCGATTTGTCCGGCTTTGGATGCTGCATAGTGCAAACCGACTGCGCCGCCTATTTGTGCGGCTGTTGATGATATCATCACAATTCGTCCCCACTTATTTTTACGCATGTTCGGCAGAACAGCCTGAGTTACAAGAAAATTTGATTTAAGGTTTACCCTTATGATTTCATCAAAATCTTTTTCCGTAGTTTCTTCTATTTTATGACGAATTGCTATTCCGGCATTATTAATAAGTATGCTTATGTTTCCCAATTCTTTTTCTATCGTTGCAATCATATTATTTATTGAAACAGGATCGGAAACATCTGCCTGCACTGCAATTGCTTTTGCTTCACTATCGACAATTAATTTACAGACCGCGTCGGCATCTTCTTTTTTGTTATGAAAATTAACCGCAATATGAATTCCTTCATCAGCCAACGCCAATGCTATTGCTTTCCCGATACCGCGGCTTGCACCTGTAACTAAAGCAATTTTATTTTTTAGATTTTCATTATTCATTAAATGTGTAAATATTTTTTTAACAAAGTTAACTTTACTAATAAAGAGTCAACGCTGCAAATAAGCGTGGGTGACCCAAAAGTAATCTCGTCATCACGAGCGGAGCGAAGTGATCTCACTTTTGATATAAAATCGAAAGATTGTCCGCCTAAGGGTGAGATCTCGCCAAAGCGGGCTTCACTCGAAGATTCATTCGCAATGACTTTTTTCTTCTTT
>CAZKUR010000062.1:0-22733 GCA_964556005.1 uncultured Ignavibacteriaceae bacterium
TATCGGGTAATAGATTCTTGATTCGGGATATATCATATGGTATATAGTATCGAGAAACAAGTACCGAGTATCCGGGATTTACACTGTTGGTTTCCCGTGCTTCTTCATAATTTTTTCCCATTCCTGCATGCTTAGTTGCTCCGATTCATCAATCAGCATTATGGGAATATCGTTTTCTATTTTGTATCTGCGTCTTGTTTTTTTATCGGTTGAAACAAGAGTGTCACCGTCAAGCACCAGGTCTGCTTTAGATTCGGGGCAGCATAAAATATCGAGTAATTCTTTGTTGATCATGGCTATTCTCAAATTTAATTTGTTTTAAAGGACCGATTCAAAAATTGTTAAAAAGTTTGTTTATATCAACAAAAATAAAAATACTTTTACTTCTGTTGAGACCTTTAACATTCTTTTTACGCATGTATTATAAAAAAATTATTGATCCGAAGTTTTAAATATGAATCTAATTATTCTAAATTTACAGTATAATTTTTCCTTCATTCCGGGTTATTCTTAATATTTCTGCAAGAATTTTGAATGGAGTTTAATATGTTAAAGAGATTACCGGTTTTTCATTTTATTCCTTTTCCCGTTGTAATTTTTATAATCATATTTTCATCAACAATTATTTTCGGCCAGGGAAGTTATTATATATATAACAATAGTACCCTCCCGGATCAAACACTCACGGAACCTACTAATATTGTGCAGCGGTCTCCTAATTTTGAAGATGTAAAAGCCGTTGGAATTGGAAGGACACAAATTGCAAACGGAAGATGGTTTAATGCCATGCTTTATAACCCTGCATTTTTAGGTGATAAAAAGAAAACGTTTGATATCTTCGGCGTAAGCGCAAGTTTACCCCCGAAGTCATTTAGTGCCGCACAATTTCTAAGCTCAAATGTGAATAATTTTATAAAAGGAGATTTTATAAAACAATTCGAACAAGGTTTAACGGACTATATTGCTGCAAATAATGAATCGGAGATAAATGCTGCGATCCATGAAATGAACCAATCCCTGCAATTTGTACACGATTTATATTCAAAAGTAATCATCGATCCGAACGACCCGGAAGTTCACGGGCTAAATGTCGTCCCGGATATAAACGTTCAATACGATAACTTTGGATTTTCTCTTTACGGGGATGCGCAAATCGGCTTCCTGATGATTCCGACTGAAACCTCTAATGCACTTAATCAATTATATTTGCCGGAGAACGGCGTCGGATTGGATCAGCAGTCTCTCAACCAATTGATTTTAATATTAGGTGCATTTTTAAACAACTATAACAATGATTTGTCCGTAGATGTTCTTCCGCAGGCATTCGCTTTGAGTTATGTGGATGTTGTAGGGGCTTTCGGGTATGGAATGAAGTTATCCGATAATTTTAATATCGGGGCGGATATCAAAGTTATAAACAGGAGGTTTTCAACTAAATATATAACAACGGAAAATTATAGCAGTGTCCTTAATGAAGCAAGAAAAGATATAAACAAATCGATTACAGGTGTTACTGCAGATATCGGCGGTTTTTATAGATTTGAAAAGACTAAAACTCAAGTCGGGCTTTCGCTTCAAAATATTATTCCTCTTAACAAAGTTGTATCGGATTTGAATGTACCGTATTCCGCTTCTTATTACGATTATTATAGGGATGCAAACGGCAATATCCAGGTAGGATACGTCGATCAGAACCATAACTTCACGCCGAATCCAAACGGGGATACGCTGCTGACCCAAATTAAACAAAAATATCACATTATATTTCCATTTGAATTAAAGGCACCGTTTTTAGCAAATATAGGCGTTCTTCAAAATATTTTCGATAACTGGGACGTAAGCATGGATATTGTTGATCTATTTAAGAATGATAACACTTTTGAAAATTATACCGACAGGATCAGGCTGGGTTCCGAATACAGAATTTTACACGACTTGCTTGCATTCAGAGCCGGTCTGTCGGATCTGAGAGCTACGCTTGGGTTTGGTTTGAATTTAAAATATTTGCAATTCGATTTTGCTTATGCGTATGATAATTTTATTACAAATTATTCGCTTTACCTTCAGCTAAAATTGAGACTCTAAATATTTTGCAGTTCTTCATATCTAAAGCAGTCTATTGTATGATCATTGACCATACCGGTAGCCTGCATGTGCGCGTAAATTATCGTTGAGCCTACAAACTTGAAGCCGCGTTTTTTCAAATCAAGACTGATTAAGTCGGAAAGCTTTGTTTTTGCAGGAATTTCCTTAATTGATCTGAATTTATTTTTAACAGGCTCACCGTTTACAAATCCCCAGATATATTTATCGAAAGTCCCGAATTCCTTTCTTACCTGTAAAAATGCATTTGCATTTGTCACTGCAGCATTGATTTTTAACTTGTTGCGGATTATGCCTTTATCTTTCATCAGCGAATTAATTTTTCTCTTATCATAATTTGCAATTTTTTTGTAGTCGAAATTATCGAATGCTTTACGGAAGTTTTCTCTTTTATGAAGGATAGTCCGCCAGCTAAGCCCGGCCTGGAATCCTTCAAGAACCAAAAATTCGAAAAGTTTCTTATCGTTATGAAGCCGCACTCCCCATTCTTTATCGTGATATTTAATCATTAATGGATCATCCGAAGGCCATGGACAGCGTTGTTTCATGTACATTTTCCTTTCTATTAAATTGATACTCTACAAATATAAATTAGCTTTTTGTCTGTCGTGGCACGGATTAGTAATCTGTGCTACGATGTAAATTAAAGACAGAAAAATATCTATGCCTAACTTGCAATAAATAATCTTCATCACAATGTTACCTTAAATAAAATTATTTCTGTTATATTTAGCTGAACAAATAAAATGTACCGGATTATTATCAGCGTATTAGCGGCAAAAGAGAAAGGCTACGAATACGCTAATTAGAATTGAAAAGCTATTCTTTAAATTATAAAAAAGAATAAACAAAGTAATGCATTAGCCAAAAATTGAGAATAAAGTGAGAAGTAGAGTTGACATCTTTGATTTTAATTTTGAAAAAATTAAGCATAATATTGCTGACAAAAAAATATTTTTTTTATTATTATAAAGATGATATTTCTTACTCGTTAAAAAAGGAAAAAGAAAATGAAATTTGAAGAATTTTTAGCGAAGCCGGATACTAAAATCGAACTATCTAAATTCAACACTTCTTCAACCGGTGAATATAAATCCAAAAAAGAAACAAAAAAAGATTTAAAGAAGAATATAAAAGTAATGAGCGAGCTCCAGGAAGAGCTTTATGCACATGATAAATATTCGGTTCTATTAATTTTCCAGGCAATGGATGCCGCCGGGAAAGACGGTACAATAAAACATGTAATGAGCGGGCTTAATCCTCAGGGAGTTCAAGTCATAAGCTTCAAACAGCCTTCGAAAGAAGAACTTGATCATGATTACCTCTGGAGAATTTCAAAAAATTTGCCTGAGAGAGGAAGAATAGGGATTTTCAACCGTTCGCATTATGAAGAGGTGCTGGTTGTAAAAGTTCATGATTTAATTAAAGGTCAAAGCATTCCTCAAAAATTAGTGGGAAAGAATATCTGGGAGCAAAGGTACAGACAAATTAGCGATTTTGAAAAATATCTTTACGAAAACGGAACAATAATTTTGAAGTTTTTTCTTCATGTTTCTAAGGAAGAACAAAAGAAAAGATTTTTAGAAAGAATTGATACATCGTCGAAGAATTGGAAATTTTCCGGTGCCGATATAAAAGAAAGAGAATTTTGGAACGATTATCAGAAAGCTTATGCCGAAGCAATTTCACATACGAGCAAACAGCATGCACCATGGTACATTATTCCGGCAGATCATAAATGGTATATGAGACTGCTGGTCTCGCAAATTATAGTTGAAACTCTTGAGAATTTGAAGTTATCCTATCCGAAATTAAATCCCCAGCAGCTTGCGGATTTGGAAAAATATAAGAAGCAGTTGCTTGGAGAAAAATAACAGCAGCTAAAAAAGATAGACATCTTCTCAATATGTACTGCAACGAGGGAAGATGTCATCTTTCGATTAAAATATCTCTTTAATTCTTTCCGGCGGCCTGGCGAGAATAGCTTTATCGCCTTTTTCAATAATCGGTCTTTGTACAAGGTCGGGTTGTTTGATCATGAGATTTAAAATTTCTTCTTCCGAATAATTACTTTTCTTAAAATTTAAATTTTTGTAAGCCTGTTCGTTTTTCCGTAAAATTTCGCTCGGTTTCATCCCCATTTTCTTCAATAAAGTTTTTAGTTTGTTTTTTGAAAACGGCTCGATATAATAATTAACCTTTTCAAAATCCACACCGTTTTCCTGGAGGATTTTAGCAACCTTCCTGCAAGTGGTGCATGTCGGTTTTTCGTACACTGTTATTTTCGGCATAATTTATTTCTTTCCTTATAATTTATAATAACTCATGTTTGACAATATTAGGAATAATTGAATTTTGGAAAAAATTTAAAAACATTATCCGTTTTCCAGCATTCCATTATACCAAAGATTTTTGTGTAAAGACATTAATAATTTCTTTTTTGTTTTAAAACTTGAAAAAGATAATTAAATCTTATTTATGCCAATAACCAATCTTTTAATTTTTTAATCCTTAAATTATATTTCCAATTTAATCAGAAAAGCAGTCGAATTAAGCCTCTTTACTCAATAATTGGATCGCTTTATCAACCGCATTGTGATTTCCTGTTATCACCAATGTATCCTTTGCAAAAAGTCTTTCATTGGGAACAATGCTGGTAATTGTTCTATTTTCTCTGACTATTGCAATAATGGTTGCTTCGGTTTTTGCCCGTATATTTAATTCACCAATGGATTTTCCGATATGCAGATTATTCTCATCGACGTAATAAGTTTCGGTTAATCCGGCTGCAAGTATTTCATTAATATTAATAAAAGGATTAGCTTCTCCGGGCTCTTTCAACATTAACTTATAAGATTCTGCCCTTAGTAAATTTACCTGCTGTTGGATAACATTCAGCGGTATATGATATTTTGAAAGAACGGTTCTGAAAATTTCAATAGACGTTTCAAATTCTTCAGGTATAACATAATCCGCTCCCAATTTATTAAAGCCTTCAATTTCACCAACGAATCTTGTACGGACTATTTTATAAATATTGGAGTTTAGCTTTTTAACATGCTGCAATCCGGCTTTAATTGATTTTGAATCGGGAATGGTAAAAACAATTACACTTGCAGACACAATATTTGCGCTTCTTAAAACTTCCTCACGCGTAATATCCCCAAAGATTATTTTTTCTCCTTTCCGTTTTTCATTTTTTACGGTTTCGGGATTGAGCTCGACAATTATAAATTTTATTCCCGCCTCTTTTAATACGCTTGCAAGATTTCTTCCGTTTACCCCAAAGCCTACTATTATTACATGGTCATGTAAATCTTCGAGTGTTTTATCGACTTTTGTCAAATTAAATTCATTTGCAATTACTGATTTATAAGCGATCACCTCGCCTAACTTCTGTAAAAACGGAGTCAGCACCATAGTAAAAATTGTGCAGGCAATTAGAGCGTTATAAAATTCATTGTCGATTAAGTTCAAACCCAGGCCGACTTGCGCAGTTACAAATGAGAACTCACCTATTTGTGCCAAACCTAACCCGGTAATGATCCCTACTCTTAAAGGGTATTTAATTATTTTTACAATAAAAGTAATGATACTCGATTTAAGTATTATTAAAAGCAAACTTGCCGAAAGTAAAAGCAAAGGAAATGTAATTACGAAATTAATGTTCAGCAAAAGTCCGACAGAGACAAAAAAGATGCTGTTAAAAACATCTTTGAGAGGAATTATTTCGGAAACTACCTGGTGATTGAATTCAGATTCAGATAAAATTAATCCGGCTACAAAGGCACCAAGTGCAAACGATAAGCCTATTGTATGAGTAAGATATGCCGTACCTAAAAATAGAAGAATTGTTCCAACCGTGAATGCTTCTCTCATTCTCAGCTTTGCAAGCTGGAATAAAATTTTCGGCATTAAATATTTTGCAAGCAGGATAATTATAAAAACAGCAGCAAAAGCATAAAACAGCTGGAATATAATTCCGCCGATAGAAAATCCATCACCTGAATTGAATATAGGCAGTAGAAGAAAAATCGGAACAATTGCCAGGTCTTGAAAAATTAATATTCCAAGTGAAATTTTTCCATGAGGAGTTTCCAGTTCGTTTTTATCCGATAAAAGCTTGAGCACAACTGCGGTACTGGAAAGGCTGATCAGAATTCCTAAAAAAACTGCACGGTTTAGTTGAATTCCCCATAAATAAAAAATTACTGATGAAATAATTATCGTTATTAATACCTGCAGTCCGCCTGCAATCAGCAGAAATTTTTTCATTTCGATTAATTGCTTAAGAGAGATTTCCAGGCCAATGCTGAATAAAAGAAGCAGAACTCCAATCTCCGCCATCACTTCGATTTGATTGATTTCGGAAATTAATTTGAATCCGTATGGGCCGATAATAATTCCCGCAATCAAAAATCCTACTACACTCGGAATATTTATTTTTTTAAAGAGGAAGATTATCGGTACTGAAACAATTAAGATGATAACCAATTCTTTAATTATTGGTAAGTCATGCATAGTTGATTAAAGCTACAACGATATTAAAATTACTTGTCTTAACATTTTATAATGCCTAATTTAATCTTTAAAGAGAACATTAAAAATCATGTCTTTAAAATTATAATAAGGAAAATTTATGTAAAACGGACTTGAAAAATTAAATATAACTTTCAATGAATTATAAAAATCTATTCAGGGTTTTTACTATTTTTCATGATTAAATCAATAAAAAAATTTGTGAGGAGCAAATGCGTATTAAAATAGTTGCCGGCAACTGGAAAATGAATAATGACATTTCCCAAACAAGAACATTAATTAAAAAACTTATCGACGGATTGAAAGTCGAAAGTACAAACTGCGGTGTTATAATTTGTCCTCCGTTTACATCTTTAGCCGGAGCTAATGAGCTTATCAATGAAACAAATATAAAGCTTGGCGCTCAAAATATGTATGCTGAAGAAAAAGGAGCTTTTACAGGCGAAATCTCGCCGGACATGCTGAAGAGCGTTGGATGCGAATATGTTATTTTAGGCCACTCCGAAAGAAGAACTATTTTTAAAGAAACTGATGAGTTAATAAATAAAAAAATCCATCTTGCATTAAAGAAAGATTTAAACCCGATTTTTTGTGTAGGTGAAACCGAACAGGAAAGAGAAGATGATAAAACCGAAGAAGTAATTAAAAGACAGGTAACGGAAGGACTTTCAAAAGTTTCGTCTTCGGATATGGGAAAAATAATAATCGCGTACGAACCTATATGGGCAATCGGGACAGGTAAAAACGCAACTCCCGAGCAGGCGCAGGCTGTACATCTATTCATTAGAGATTTAATAGCACAAAATTATTCGCAAAAAATTGCCAACGATTTAATCATTCAATACGGCGGAAGCGTAAAACCGGATAACGCAAAAGAGCTGCTTTCGCAAAGGGATATCGACGGCGCACTTGTCGGCGGTGCAAGCTTAAAAGCCGATGCTTTTATTGGAATAATTAAAGCGGCTTAAATATTTGCATAGCGCATAGGGCATAGTGTAAAGAGAAATTCTTACTCTATGCGTTATGTTTTTATCTCAAATTATTTTCAATTTTCCCCAAGATTTATAAATTTATAAAATTTATTTTAAATAAGAATCATACTCAAAATAATTTACAATCTTGTTGTCTTAAATAAATCCGAAATTTCTGCTAATATCTCCGCTTTGCTAAAATAGAAAAATGATTATTACATCTGATTTTTCAAGTGTAAATTGGTGTGCCGAATACATTGATTTGCCCTCCTTTCTTTAGTATCTTTACAAGTTTTATTATTATTTACAATAGGCGAATTTGCTGAATGGGTTCCCCCAAAAAGTTTATTTTTTTAACATTTTTATGTCTATTTATTCTACCATCGCTTTCTTATTCACAAATCGTTTTTAGAGAGCTCCCTGGTTATAAAGCCAACCTTTCCGATTCCATGTTTTTTGATATTTCCCAAACACGAAATATCATTTTACTTGACGGAGACTGGAGTGTAAGCAGCGCCGGGGAGAAACCTGGGAAGAAAATTTCCGTCGGCGTTCCTTCAATTTTTCAAGGCGAAGGTGATTTAATATTTGAAAAAACTTTTTCTTTAAGCCCTGCATTAATAAAAAATCATAATCTTAAAATTGTATTTCTCGGATTAAATTATACGGCAGATATTTCCGTTAATAATGTTATTATATTCAGGCATCCGGGCGGAGAGTATCCTTTTGATGTGAACCTGCCAAGGGACATCTTAAATTCCGGTAAAGAAAATGTCCTTACCGTCAGGCTGCATTTTAACCTGGATTCTGAGAATACAATTCCTGTTAAGCAGCGTTTCCTATTTCCCGCAAATTACGGCGGTATCTTTCGCGATGTTTATATCAAGGTAATGCCCAATGTATTCATTTCAAATTCGAAAGTAAAAACCAATTATGATGCTAATGTTAATAAGGCGACGGTCAACATTAACGTAAAAATTGAAAATAAAGAATTCAAAACAGCAGCAGATTCTCTTTTTGGCCAAACAGATTTCACGTTCAAAATAAATTTGATTTCTCCTAACGGTACGAGTTCAAATTTGAGTGATGAAAAATTTCAGCTTCCGTTTAACAAAGAGAAAGTTTTACAAAACAGTGTCGTAATATCTTCGCCTCAGCTTTGGTCTACTACAGATCCTAATCGCTACAAATTGAGCCTTGAAATCTGGCGCGGGGATGAATTGGTAGATATAAAGAATAATTACCTTTCCATATACTCATTTAAAATAGGAAAAAATAATTTATATCTGAATAACGATTCTCTGCAGTTGCAGGGAATAACGCTAATTCAATCCGATCCTGTATACGGTCCGCTTGAATCATACTCGCAGATGGAGAATGATATTAAGCTGGTAAAAGAAACCGGATTTAATTGTATAAGATTTGAAAAGTCGGTACCGCATCCTTATTTAATTTATTTATGCGGCAAGTACGGCATTTTAGCTTTTATGGAAATGCCGCTGAATTCTATTCCCGGTAATCTTACTCAAAGCGCAAACTTTATTACTCGAAGTGAAAATTATTTAAGCAATTACTTAAATGCGTATAAAAATTACCAAGCATTAGCAGCTTTCGGTATCGGCGGTTCATATTTATCGAGTTTACCTTCTCATGCGGCATTTTTAAGTCTGCTTGCCTCTATTATTAAAAAAGAATCGAATCTTAAAACTTATGCTTCGTTTGCAGACTTTGACGTTTCAAAAATCGATGGCCTGGATATGTATGGTGTTGAATTGTTCACAACGCCAATAAACGAAGCAAAAGATAAAATTAAAGCATTGCAGAATGATCTTGGAAAAGCAAAAATATTTATAAGCGAAGATACATATGTCGTTAATATTGGGAATTCCAACGGTTATGTAAACGACTATTCATATGAAGCACAGGCAAAATATTACAGCGATCTTATAAATTACTCACAGCAAAATAGTTTAAGCGGTTTTTTCATTAATTCGATGTTTGACTATTGCGGTGATTATGCTTCATTAATTGCAGGATACAATAAAACAAATCTTTATACAATCGGACTTGTTGGGCAAAAAGGAGAGACAAACCGGATTAGCTATAACGTTGTTAAATCGAAATTGTTAAACCAGGAAAAAGTAACAATCCCCATAGGCAGCAAAAAAAACGATTCACCGATGTCTTTTATCCTGTTCGGTTTGGTTCTTGCATTAATAGTTGGAGTGCTGGTGAATTCCGGAAGAAAATTCCGTGAAGATTCTTCCCGCGCCCTGCTTCGGCCCTATAACTTTTTTGCGGATGTCAGGGATCAAAGGATCATCTCCGGATATCACTCGACCTTACTTGGAATTGTTATCGCTGCGGTTTCCGGTCTTGTTATTGTGAATCTTTTATATTATTTAAGGCTCAACGTTTTATTCGAAAAAATTCTTATTGATTTCGGAAGCAGGGGAATATTAAAGTTTGTAAGTTATTTGTCATGGAATCCTTTAGCATCTATCTTCTGGATTACCCTTGCCTCTGTTTTATTTTTGCTTTGTTTAATTATCATAATTAAAGCAGGTTCGTTTTTTGTTAGGAACAGGGTTTATTTTTCGAGCGTATACTTCACGGTAATTTGGGCATTCCTTCCTGTTGTGTTATTAATTCCCATCGGAATAATTCTTTATCGGGTTTTAAATGCAGATGTCGTTAACTTAATTATTTATGCATCGCTTTTTGTATTCGTATTACTACTGTTATACAGGTTGTTAAAAGGAATTTATGTAATTTACGATGTTAATGCCGGCAGCATTTATTTTTACAGTTTTCTTTTTATAGTTTTTGTTTTCGGCGGAATATTATTTTATTTCCAGGTAAGTAATTTATTCTTCGATTACCTGCGGTTAACTCTTACACAGTATAAAATCTTTTGAGTAAAAAGTGTATTTATCGAAACTTGAAATATTCGGCTTTAAATCGTTTGCGCAAAAAACGATGATCAATTTTAACGACGGCGTAACGTCAATCGTCGGGCCGAACGGCTGTGGAAAGACGAACATTGTCGATGCAATTCGCTGGTGTCTTGGTGAACAAAAAAGCAGTGCGTTGAGAAGCGATAAAATGGAGAACGTTATCTTCAACGGAACTACCGCAAAAAAACCGATGGGGATGGCTGAGGTTTCACTGACTATTGAAAATACGAAAGGAATTTTGCCGACTGAATATTCCGAAGTGACAATTACACGGAGAATTTTCCGTTCGGGTGAGAGTGAATATCTTTTGAATAAAAATCTCTGCAGGTTAAAAGATATTACAAACCTGTTTATGGATACCGGAATCGGTGCAAATGCATATTCGGTTATCGAACTTAAAATGATCGAAACTATTTTGAGCAGTAAAGCCGAAGAAAGAAGAGTTTTGTTCGAAGAAGCTGCAGGCGTTAATAAATATAAATTAAGAAGAAGATTGGCGCTGAAAAAATTAGATGATGTAAAAGCCGATCTGACCAGGGTAAACGATATTGTTACGGAAGTTGAGAAAAAAGTTAACTCGCTTGAAAGGCAGGCTAAAAGAGCAGATAAATACAATAAAGTGTCCTCTACCTTACGCGAACTCGAACTCGACCTTGGGGAAAGAGAACTTTCCCATTTTAATATTCAAAGAGAAGATGCAAAACTGAAAAAAGATGAGAACTTTCAGAAGAAAATTTCTCTCGAATCGGAATTAGCAAAAACCGATGAAGAAATAAAAGAAATCAAATCTACTTTAACTGCTATAGAGTTAACACTTAAGAATAAAAGAACCGAAGTAACCGCACAAACCGAAAAAATATTTAATGTTCAAAAACAGATTTCCGTTTCCGAAGAAAGAAAAAAATCTCTTGATAAAAATATTGAAAGGTATAAGCAGGAACTCGAAGAGCTTAAAGAGCGGCTTGAAGAATCGGAGAGAATAATTTCGGAAGGGGAAACTTCATTAATAGATTATGAAGAAAAATTTTCCGGGAAGGGATCAGAAAAAAAATCCGTTGAAGAAACATTAAATAAGAATAAAATCCTTTTAGAGGAAAAACGAAACTATATTAAGGAACAAGCAGAAGTTATTCTCGAAAGATTTAAAGAAATAACCGCACACGAAAATGAATTACTTAATGTTGAAAAATCTCTTAAAGAAAAAAATAACAAGATTGAAAAGCTCAATTCAAGAATCCAGTTGTTAACAGGTAATATTGCCAAGACCGTCGGGTTTATCGAAGAACTAAATAAAGAAAGAATTGAAGCAGAAAAAAATATTGAAGAAGCCGAATCGACGTACAGCCGTAAGCAAAAAGAAAAAGATGAGCTTGAAGAAAGAATAGACGAACTTAAAGCAAAAGAGCTTGAAAGCAGGGGAATTCTAAACAGCTTAAAAGACAAAATAAATTTCATCCAAAATTTAATTGATAATCTTGAAGGCGTTTCAAAAGGCGCAAAAGCGTTAATTGAAAACAAAGAATGGTCGGAAGGCGATAGAACTTTGCTTGCGCATATAGGCAATTCGGATGAAAAATACAGGTTTGCCGTTGAAGCTTCTTTAAGGAATAATTTAAATAATATCCTTGTTGAATCTTTAAATGACTTGAAAAAAGGAATAGAATTTTTAAAAGATAATGAAATCGGTAAAGCCTCGTTTTATCTTAATAATTATAATGGGAATAACAAACGGGGAATTCTTGACGGTATTCAAAGCTATCTTGAGAAAAGAAAAAATAAGCAAATCGAAAAAGAGCCTCCTTTCCGCGGTTGGTGCGTAAATTTTATTAAAACGGAAAAAAAGTGGGAACCTTTCTTCAATAAAATTTTAAACCGGACTGTTGTTGTCGATACTCTTGATTCTGCATTTGAGCTTTCGGCTAAATACAGGAATTACAGCTTTGCTACTTTAAACGGCGATTACATCGACGGCTGTGGTGTAATTGAAGCAGGCTCCGAACCTAAAGCCGATGATACCTTATTTGGAAGAAAGCAGCATCTGGAAGATCTTAAAAAGGAACTCCCGGTTAAAGAAAAAGAATTGAAAAATTTAAAAGAACAAATTGAAGATATCGAAAGAAAAATAAGCCGGATCGACTTAAAAGTTTTGAGCGAACGGGGGCGTTTACTTGTAAACGATCATGCTAACATTGAAAAACAAATTGCACAGTTTGAATTTGAAAAGAAACGTTCCGATGAAGAAATAGATAAAACAAGGCTGGAAATAAAAGAGCTTGCCGAAGAATCTAACAAACTTGACAATCATAGAATCTCCATCGAATCGATCCTTGAATCGCAGAAAAAGGATAAGCAGCAAGCCGACCTTCAGCAGCAAAACCTGGAAGAACAGTTTAAAGAATTTGAAGGTGAATATAATTCTTTCGTTCAAAAATTAAATCAACTGAATCTCGAACTTGAAAGACTTGCAGGCGAAAAGAAAAATATTGAGAATTCCGTAAAGAGAGCACTGGATTCAATCGAGATAATTAAAAAATCAATTACGAAAAGAGAATACGATATCTCGACATCTAAAGAAGAGATCCAAACACTGTCAAATTCCATAGAAGAAAATTCCGGTTTACTTGCCGAACTTGAATCGAAAAAACAAATCTTAATTAAAGAAGAAAAAGATATCGAGGATGAGTTTACAAAAGTTCAAAATCAGATAAACCAACTGGAAAAGAATCAATCTCATTTTAGGAAAGAACGAGATACCGTTTCGGAAGAGATTCACAATGCCGATATCGAATTGCATGAACTTGGATTAAAAATTTCCAATCTTCGTGGGCATATAAAAGAAAATTATTCCATCGAGCTTGAATCAAAACAGTTCGACGATCTTGATTCTTTTGATTTTGTAAATAAGACCGAAGAAGTCCAAAGATTAAAAGTACAGATTAAAAATTTGGGCCCGATAAATTTATTAGCGTATTCCGAATTCGAAGAGGAAAAACAGAGGCTCGAATTCTTACACAACCAAAGAGACGATTTAATAAATTCGGAAAAAGATGTCGTTAAAACAATAGAAGAAATTAATACTACTGCCCAGGGCAAGTTCATGGAAACATTTGAAAAGATTAGGGAGAATTTTGTAAATATCTTCCGGGGTTTGTTTAACCCCGGCGATGAAGCCGATTTAAGGCTGGAAGAAGGAGTTGATCCTCTCGAAGGAAAAATTGAAATAATTGCAAAACCGAAAGGCAAACGTCCGACTACAATAGAACTTCTTTCAGGAGGAGAAAAAACATTGACGGCAATTGCACTTTTATTTGCAATCTACCTCGTAAAGCCAAGCCCGTTTTGTATACTTGATGAAATCGATGCACCGCTGGACGATGCAAACATCGATCGCTTTACAAAAATTATCGACGACTTCAGCAAAGAAACGCAATTCATCGTGGTAACTCATAATAAGAAGACAATGGAATCCGCAAGTACACTTTATGGTGTTACAATGCAGGATGAAGGAATTTCAAAATTGGTAGCTGTAAGATTTAACGAAGACCTGGATTTTGCAAACGGGAAAATGAATTGATGAACAATAAGGTATTTAAAATATTTGTCGACTTTGACGGCACCATTACAAAACAGGATGTAGGCGATGCTGTGTTCAGAAAATTCGGCGATATGAAAAAAGTAAATAAAATAATCGATGATTTGCTTGAAGATAAAATCAGCGCTAAAGAATGCTGGGTTTCGCTTTGTAACTCGGTTGATAAAATCAATGAAGAAGAGTTGACGAATTTTTTAGGAACCATTGAAATCGATACTACCTTTGCAAAATTTGAAAGTTACTGCCGTGAAAATAATTTCCGGCTTTATGTTTTAAGCGATGGTTTTGATTTCTATATAGATAGAATTTTTAATAAACATAACCTGAACCATATAAATTATTTTTCCAATAAGCTGAAGATAGTCGATAACAAGCTTATCCCTTCTTTCCCTTTTCTTGATGAAAATTGTACAAGCTCGGCGAATTGCAAACGAAACCATATTATCGAACACAGCGGCGATGACGATTATACGGTTTTTGTCGGCGACGGAAATTCCGATAAATATACTGTTCAGTTCTGCGATTTTATCTTTGCAAAGGACGACCTTTTAAAATATTGCGAGATAAATAGAATTTCTTATTTCCCTTTCAAAGATTTTGACGATGTTATTTCAAGGATTGAATCATTAAAAGCAAGAAAGAGATTGAAGAAAAGATTCCAGGCTGAACTTAAAAGAAGAGAAATTTACATGCAGGAATAATCCTGCACTAAAAAGATTAAGGAATTTATTTAATGTCCAAATTAGCAGGCAGTTTTTTTAAATATAGAAGCTACACACCTATCCCTTTTTTATTGGTTATGATTTTTTGGCCTGATCCAAATATCTGGAGTTTAATAATCGGTTTTATAATTGCACTCACAGGAGAGCTTATCCGCCTCTGGGGAGTCAGTTATGCAGGCAGTGAAACGCGCACTACAACGGTAGGCGGAAGCCGTTTGGTCATCAGTGGACCGTTTGCACATGTGCGCAATCCGCTTTACGTAGGCAACATTCTGCTGTATTTTGGTGTAGGTGTAATGTCATTCGCTTTGTTCCCGTATTTGCAGATTTTTGCACTGATTTTTTTCGTTGTGCAATACTGGCTTATAGTAGGCGAAGAAGAAAAATATTTGGCTCAGTCTTTCGGCGAAGACTATATGAATTACAAAAAGAATGTACCGCGGTTTTTCCCGAGGCTCACAGCTTATATAAATAAAAATTTAGAACAGCCTGAATTCAATTTAAAAGCGGGAATGAGGTCCGAACGAAGAACATTCCAGGCATTCGGATTGGTTTGTTTTACGATTTTAATAATGTGGTTTATCCGCAGGTATTAATTAAAAATGCCGGGTAAAGAAAATAAAAATTTGATGATTATTGCCGGTGAAGTTTCCGGAGACATGCACGGTGCGGCATTAATTAAAGAATTAAAAATTTTAGATGCAGATATAAATATTTCCGGCATCGGCGGCGACAGGATGAAAGAAGCCGGAATGGAATTAATTTATCATCTGAAGAAGATGGCGTTTTTAGGTTTTTTAGAAGTTGTTAGGCATTTACCGTTTATTAAAAAAGTTCAGAAGGATTTGCTGAAGGTTATTAAAGAAAAAAATATTGAAGATGTCGTTCTCATAGATTATCCCGGCTTCAATTTAAATTTTGCAAAAAAGCTTAAGGCTCTTAATATAAAAATAATTTATTACATTTCACCCCAGCTTTGGGCCTGGGGGATGGGAAGAATTAAAAAGATAAAAAAACTAATCGACAAAATGCTTGTTGTTTTCCCGTTCGAAGAAGAAATGTACAAGAATGAAGGAATCGATGTTGAGTTTGTCGGACATCCGTTATTAGAAAAAATAAACAATTATAATTTTTTATCCAGGAATGAATTAGATAAAAGGTTCGGTTTAATTTCCGGTAAAGATATTTTGTTGATTCTTCCCGGCAGCAGGGAACATGAAGTTAAAAATATTTTTCCGGAATGCATTAAAGCTGCGGAAAAAATTTCGAAAGAATTTAATATGCAGATTGTCTCTGCTTGTTCGTCTAACATAGATGAGAATTTATTATACGAATTAGCCGGGACAATAAATTTCAAAGTGGTTAAAGATTTTACTTATGATTTAATGAAGTATGCAAAGTTTGGAATTATAAAATCTGGAACATCTACTCTTGAATCGGGTATTTTCGAACTGCCGATGGTTATCGTTTACAAAACAAGCTTGATAACTTATTTAATCGGGAAAAATCTTGTGATGGTAAAAAACATCGGGATGGCAAATATAATTTCCGGTGAAAAAGTAGTCCCCGAATTAATTCAAAAAGGTGTTACTGCTGATTCTATTTATAAAGAGTGTAAAACAATTTTGTCTGATGCCGCAGTATATAATTCAATAAAAGAAAAATTAAAAAATATAAAAGAAAAGCTCGGAACAGCCGGCGCCTCTAAAAGAGCAGCTTCGGCAATTTATGCTTTGATGAATGAAGCTTAAAAAAATTTGGCAGGATATATTAAGATTTCTCGGACATTATTTATCCGTGTATTTGATAGATGTTCTTTGTAAATCTTTGAAGATTGAGCAGGTTAATGTTGAAGCTATTAACAATCTAAAAGCTCAGAAAAAAAATTATGTGTTGGCATTTTGGCACGGCACAATGCTTATACCCTGGTACCTGCACAAAGGTGACGGCTTTGCGGCTTTGACAAGCAGGAGCAAAGACGGAGACCTGTTAGCAAAGATTTTAAAAAGCTGGGACTACAGAGTTATAAGAGGTTCAAGCAGTTCCGGAGGTAATAAAGCGCTCGAAATGATGGTTGATCTTTCAAAAAGCGAATATTCAATTGCGGTAACGCCGGACGGCCCGCGCGGCCCGGCGCTTCAAATGAAAGCCGGCGCCATCATTACTGCAAAAAGAAGCGGGATACCGCTGATTTTATTAGGGATCGGCATTGAAAAAAAGAAAGAATTGAAAAGCTGGGATAAATTTCAAATCCCAAAATTTTTTACAAAAGTTAAAGTGATTTATTCCGAACCAATTTACATAGACAGAAACTTAGGATATTCGGAAACTTCAAATTTGATAAAGATGTGTGAATCAAAATTGAATGAGTTGCAATTGAACGCCGGAAAGTTTTAAGAGAATGATTGATGAAAATATTGAGAGTAATTTTATTTCCGTTTACTCCCGTTTATTATCTTATTATAAAGATAAGAAATTCGTTCTTTGACAATAAAATATTTAAGTCTGAAAAAGTCGATGCAAAAGTAATTTCAGTCGGCAACATTACCGTCGGCGGATCAGGTAAAACGCCGCTTGTAATTTATTTGACAAAGTTATTGAAAAATCAAAATAATAAAGTCGGTGTGCTAAGCCGTGGTTACGGCCGTAAAACAAAAGGGTATATGCTTGTTTCGGATGGGAAAAATATTTTTACAAGAGTCGATCAATGCGGCGACGAAATTTACCACACCGTACTCGAATGTGTGGTCCCTGCTGCCGTATCGGAAAATAGGGTTAAAGGCGCAAATAATTTAATTAATGAAGCTGGAGTAAATGCTCTTGTTTTGGACGATGCCTATCAGCATAGATGGATTGAAAGAGATCTTAACATTTTGATTTTCGAATTGAAATTTTTATTGGATGACGGTTTCTTTACACAAAACCTATTGCCGGTGGGACTAATGCGCGAATCGTTTAGTTCGATTGAAAGAGCGGATGCAATTATTATAAATAAAAAGTTTTCGGAGAAAAAAGAATTACCCAACAAGTTTAAAGAATATTTTGCCGGTAAAAACATTTTTTATTCTTATTACCAGGCAATTAATTTCGTAGATATTAAAAGGAGAACCGAGTACAAGCTTTCCGATTTTGAAGGTCAGGTGAGTTTGGTCGTTTCGGGAATTGCAAATCCGTATTCGTTCTTAAATATTCTTACGCAAAATAAAGTCGACACTAAGAATCGATTAATTTTTAGAGATCATAAAAAATATTCATATAAGGAGGTTCAAAAAATTAGGAAAGTTTTTTATGCGACAAATTCTCATTCGGTGGTAACAACTGAGAAAGATGCGGTTAAGCTTACCGAATATTCAAAAGAGCTTGATGATATCGATATCTTCTATTTAAAGATAGAAATGAAATTTGAAGACGATGAATCATTCAAGAAATTTATTTTAAATAAAATCAATTAAATGTTTAACAAAATATTTTGAAAAAATAGTTCTTAATTAGGGAGGAATTTAAAATGGCAAAACAGCAGAAATATGTTTATTACTTCGGCGGGAAAAAAGCCGAAGGCAAAGCCGAGATGAAAAATTTACTTGGAGGCAAAGGGGCCAATCTCGCCGAGATGGTGAATATAGGTTTACCTGTCCCTTCAGGATTTACAATAACTACGGATGTATGTACTTATTATTATGATAAAAATCATAAGTATCCTGCCCAACTTAAAAAAGATGTTTTAAATGCTCTAAAAAGAGTTGAAAAAGATATGAATGCAAAATTCGGCGATAAGCAAAATCCTTTGCTTGTTTCCGTAAGAAGCGGTGCAAGAGCATCAATGCCGGGAATGATGGATACAATTTTAAATTTAGGATTGAATGACGAAACGGTTCAGGGTTTGATAAATAAAACAAAAAATCCGCGTTTCGCTTATGATTCCTACAGAAGGTTTGTTCAAATGTACGGCGATGTTGTTTTGGGATTAAAACCGAAAGAAAAACACGAAGAAGATCCTTTTGAAATTATAATTGAAAGAAAGAAAAATCAATTCGGGTTTAAGCATGATACCGAATTAAATGCGGATCATTTGAAAGAGTTGGTTGAGGAATTTAAAGCAGCAATTAAAGAACATACAGGTTTTGAATTTCCAACTGACCCGATGGAACAGCTTTGGGGCGCAATCGGAGCCGTGTTCGGATCATGGATGAATGACAGGGCGATTGTTTACAGGAAATTAAACAATATTCCTGCCGATTGGGGTACTGCAGTTAGCGTTCAGTCGATGGTATTCGGCAATATGGGTGAAGATTCGGGAACCGGTGTTGCATTTACACGTGACCCTGCTGCCGGTGAAAATCTTTTCTACGGCGAATATTTGTTTAATGCACAGGGAGAGGATGTCGTTGCAGGAATAAGAACTCCGCTGCCGATTAAAAATTTACAAACGGACAATCCTGTTATTTACAAACAATTGGATGGTATCAGGAATAAATTGGAAAAGCATTATAAAGAGATGATGGACATAGAGTTTACAATTCAACAGGGAAGATTGTGGATGCTTCAGTGCCGTGTCGGGAAAAGGACCGGTTTTGCCGCAATAAAAATGGCTGTCGATATGGTAAAGGAAAGATTAATTTCAAAGGAAGAAGCAATCTCAAGGATCGAACCGAACCAGTTGAATCAATTACTTCGACCGATTTTCGATCTCGATCAAAAAAGAAATGCTGTAATTAACGGCAGGTTACTGGCTAAAGGATTAAACGCAGGCCCGGGTGCAGCATCAGGTAGAGTTGCTTTAAATGCTGAAGATGCATATGAGATGGCAAAAACAGGTGAGCCGATTATTCTTGTAAGAATAGAAACTTCACCGGAAGATATTAAAGGAATGAGCGCCGCCGACGGTATTTTAACTGCAAGAGGAGGAATGACTTCACATGCTGCTTTGGTCGCAAGGCAAATGGGTAAAGTTTGTGTTGCCGGCTGCGGTTCGCTTCAAATAAATTACAAGGAGAGAAGGATTGCAGTTGAAGGAAAAGATATCGTCGTTAACGAAGGCGATTATATTTCAATCGACGGAACAACCGGTGAAGTTATCGAAGGGAAAATCGAAACAAAGCCTTCCGAAGTTATCCAGGTTTTGTTGAATAAAACTCTCGATCCAAAAGATTCCGACGTATTTCAAACTTACAATAGCTTGATGACCTGGGCAGATAAATTGAGAAGATTGAAAATTCGGACCAATGCCGATCAGCCGGATCAGTCAGCTAATGCAATTGCATTTGGCGCCGAGGGAATCGGGCTTTGCCGAACCGAACATATGTTTTTCGGCGGAGACAGAATTATGGCAGTTAGAAAAATGATTGTTTCCGATACTGTGGAGGAAAGGAAAGAAGCATTGGCGGAATTGCTTCCGTTACAAAGAAGCGACTTCGAAGGAATATTTGAAGTTATGGAAGGAAAACCTGTAACAATAAGAACACTTGATCCTCCTTTACATGAATTTTTACCTCACAGCGACAAGGAAATTCAAGCTGTCGCAGAGAGATTAAATATTTCTCCAGAAAAATTGAAGCAGAAAATTGAAAGCTTAAGCGAGTTCAACCCTATGCTCGGGTTTAGAGGATGCCGTCTTGGAGTTGTTTATCCTGAAATCACCGAAATGCAGGTAAGAGCAATTATCGAAGCTGCATGTAACGTGGCTGCAAAAGGAATAAAAGTAAAACCTGAAATTATGATACCGCTTGTCGGGCATGTGAACGAATTCAAAATGCAAGAAGAAATAACCCGTAGAGTTGCAAAAGAAGTATTCTCCGAAAAAGGTCAAAAAGTGGATTACCTGGTCGGAACCATGATTGAATTGCCGAGAGCAGCATTGACCGCCGATGAAATTGCTTCCCGTGCGGAATTTTTCAGCTTCGGTACAAATGATTTAACTCAAACCACTTTCGGTCTTTCAAGAGATGATGCAGGAAAATTTCTCCCAATATATGTGGAGAATGAGATTCTGCCGGTTGATCCTTTTGAAGTGCTTGATCAAAACGGGGTCGGTCAATTGGTTCAAATGGGAACCGATAAAGGGCGCTCAATTAGATCAAATTTGAAAGTTGGAATTTGCGGCGAACACGGAGGGGAACCTTCATCCGTAGAATTTTGTCATAGAGCAGGTTTGAATTATGTGAGCTGTTCACCTTTCAGAGTACCTATTGCAAGGTTGGCTGCTGCAAGAGCAGTTGTTCATGAAATGTCGGCTAAAAAGAAACCTACTGCATCAAAAGCAAAAGCAAAAACAGTAAGCAGAAGTAAAGCATCGAGTAAGAAAAAAGTTACTCCTAAAAGGAAAAGGAAATAATAAGAATTTATAAATGAATTTTAAATTCATTCACCTTTTCTGAAATGGCTAACACGTAGCACAGATTACTAATCTGTGCTACGATGATTGTAAATATTAATTAAATGTGTTAAAATAAAATCGGTAGGAACCAAGTGATGAAATTATCAGATTTCAAATATAACTTGCCTAAAAATGCAATTGCCAAATATCCTTCTACAGTAAGAGATAAAGCGAAGCTGATGGTACTGCATCATGATACGCAAGAAATTGAAAACAAAAAATTCAGTGATGTTGTAAACTATATGGAAAAAGGGGATGTACTTGTCGTAAACGAAACCCGCGTATTTCAGGCAAGGCTATTCGGTAAAAAAGAAAAAACTAACGCTAAGATTGAAGTTTTTTTATTAAGAGAGTTAAACGAGGAGGAAAGTATTTGGGATGTTATCGTCGACCCTGCACGAAAAGTCAGGATTGGAAATAAAATTTATTTCAACGATAAACTTTGGTGTGAAGTAATTGACAATACAACATCGAGAGGAAGAACCGTCAGATTTAACCAGCCGGGTAATGTTTTTAAAGCTGTTGAACAAATAGGATTAACTCCGCTTCCGCCTTATATAAAACGTGAGCCGGAACCTTCGGATAAAGAAAATTACCAGACTGTTTATGCCAAAGTCGACGGCTCTGTTGCTGCCCCGACTGCCGGACTTCATTTTACGGAAAAATTACTGGAGAAAATTGCGAAGAAAGGAGTAGAAATTGTTCCTGTTATTCTTCACATCGGACTCGGTACGTTTAGGCAGGTTGAAGTTGAGGATTTAACAAAACATAAAATGGATTCCGAGTTTTATGAAATATCTGCTTCAACCGCAGAGGCAGTAAACAAAGCGATGAAGAACAAACATAATATTTTTGTCTGCGGTACAAGCAGTGCGCGTGCCCTTGAGACAAGCGTAACTGCAGACGGTTTTGCTAAGCCTTCACGAGGATGGACGGATAAATTTATTTATCCCCCTTACGAATTTAAAATTGTTAATAAGCTTATTACTAATTTTCATATGCCGGAATCTACATTATTAATGCTCGTCTGCGCCTTAGCTGAAACGGATTTTGTTGTTAAAGCATATAAAAAAGCCCTTAAAGACAACTATAAGTTTTTAAGCTACGGCGATGCAATGCTGGTTTTGTAACCTGGGCGTAAACAAAAATGAAAACTTATACAATTATTCCGGCCGGAGGCAAAGGAACTCGAAGCAGCACGGAAATTCCTAAGCAATACTTAAAATTTTCCGGCAAGGAATTAATTGTTTATTCGTTGGAAGTTTTCCAGAAAAATGATCTTGTCGATGAAATAATTGTATCTGCGGAACCTGCATATTTTGATCTTCTTAACTGGATTAAAAAAAAATATAAATTAACTAAACTGGCTAATTTTGTTGAAGGAGGGAAAGAACGGCAGGATTCCGTTTATAATGCGCTCCAATCAATTAACGCAAATGAAGATGATTTAATAGCAGTACATGATGCAGCAAGGCC
>CAZKUR010000063.1:0-22543 GCA_964556005.1 uncultured Ignavibacteriaceae bacterium
CCGCCGCCAAGGCACTGTCCGGATATTTTTGCCAAAGTCGGTATAGATAAATCAATTATTGTATAAAAAATATTATGAAATACTTTTAGCATCGAAGCTGCATTTTCCTTTTTATGCTCTTCAACGCTTGCACCGAAAGAAAAATGTTTACCTGCGCCTTCGAATGTAATCAGCTTAATATCGTTTTTATCTTTAAATGAATTTAGTACCTGAATAAGTTCGGTCATCATTATATTATCAAGGACATTACCTTTGCCGTCATTGAGTATAATCTTCGCAACCGAGTTATTATGCGTGTAATTTAAGTCTAATTTTTCCATTTTACCATCTTTCATTTTTAATTGACGAAGCTTTAGCGCAGTCAATTTGGTGCAATTTCTTTGAACATTTCATCATCCCATTCATGTCCGTCAGCAAGCATCTTTCTTAATTTTATAAAATCAACTTCTCTATTATCTTTCGGTCCTTCATTAAACGCTTTAAATCCTGCTTTTGCCTCAGTCATCATATTTAGTGCAAGCCAATCCCTGTTGCTTTCTTTATTTTTATCCCAGTGTTCGAGTTTATGTTTTCTTAAAGAGTTGATGGTTTTGCTCAAACAGTTAGGCATTAGATACATGAGTTTTGAGCAAAGAGTTTCTACAGCTTTATCTAATAAAGAAAGATCAACCGTTCCGCTTTTCAGTAGTTCTTTTGCTTTATCTTTCTCTTCACCTTGCTTCGGCATGCCGTAAATTACATCGCCTTTTTCATTAACCCATTTATCAGTATAAACCATCGGGTTGGGAATAAATTTTCCGTCAACCTTTAGCGCCGGAACAATTTCAGTTAATAATCCGTAACGCATTGCTTCATGTGCAGACCACGGATCACACACAGTACAAGAATAAAATGCACGTTCGATTCCGACAAATAATGGAAGGAAATCCGTTGATCCTCCATCAGGGGCGCTGCCGTGTTTCGGGCCTGCCTGTCCGAATCGTGCAAGATCATGCGCAACCGAATAATCGCAGGCCATTCCGATTTCCTGGCCGCCGCCGATCCTCATTCCGTTTACTCTATTTATTACAGGCTTGTCGCACATTAAAATTGAAGAAACCATGTCATTAAAAAGCCGCATGTATTGTTTGTATTCCTGCGGATTGCCGGCATAATACTCTGCGTATTCTTTTGTGTTGCCGCCGGTACAGAAAGCTTTATCTCCGACTGCAGTAAAGACTACTGCCACTACACTTCTGTCATTTGATGCTTCCCGGAATGCTAAAATTATTTCTTTAACTGTTTGGGTTGTATATGAGTTAAATTGCTTTGGATTATTAATAGTTATCCAGCAATTAAAGAGTCCGTCAACCAGCTTGCCGTTTTTATCAAGGCAGGGTTTCTTTTCAAAGAGAATTTCTTTGTATTCTGTTTTTGATAAGTTATGATCTATTAACATAATTTTTTCTTTATTTTTTTTTATAAAAAATTGATTTACATTCATATTTAATCCGGAACTAAAATAGAGCGCTTTTCATATTTATGTTCCAGAGTGTTTTTGAAAACCTCGTTTATCTTTGACAATGGGAAAGTTTCAACAAAATTTTCAATGTTTAATTTTCCGGAATTTACCAGTTCCACAACTTCGGGATAGAGTTCCGGTTTGCAGCCCCACGTTCCGATAACTTCCGCATCAAAAGCCATTAAGTTGCTTAATCTTACTTCCAATTTATCAAGCGTAAAGCCGACAATGGATAAAGTTGAAGCAATACCAACAAGAGCGAAGGCCAATTCCTGTCCTGCTTTTGTTCCCGACATCTCATAAATTTTCCAGCGGTATTTTGAAACACCGAGAGACTTCGCAATTTCTTTTACATTCGTTTTTATTGTTTTGATATCAAGGTCTTTAATGTTTAGCGTTTCATCGATACCGTTTTCTTTTGCAGTATTCAATCTTTTATCGTTTATATCTATTGCCAGAACTTTTGCTCCTAAAATTTTAGTGAGCAAAGCGCCATAGATTCCCACGCCGCCAACACCTATCACGATCGCAAAATCACCTTCTTCCAGATGAGATTTTTTTATAACCTGGTAAGGTGTTGTTACGGCATCTGCAATAACAGCTAATTTTGATAGAGAAGTTTTCTTTAAGATATCATCCGGTAAAACACAAAGAAACTCGTAAGGTACTTTGATATGCGACGCAAAACCTCCATCAAAATCATTACCCGGCATAAGCTGTTTTTGACAAATATTTCCCCGTCCTTTTTTACAGAGTTCACATCTACCGCAGGGAATTACTGCGGGTATTATTACATTTTTTCCCAGCCATGACTTTGGGCCGTCAACAACAGTTCCGCTTATTTCATGCCCCAGCGTTAAAGGAAGCTCGTGCCTTGTTTTTACGCCCTGATACCAAAAACTTATATCGGTATGACAAACTCCGCAGCCTGCTATTTTAACGAGAACTTCATTTTCATTTAAAGAAGGGAGAGGTGTTTCGGAAAATTTAAATTCACCCTTTAATTCAGTCATTTGCCAGGAATATAATTTTTTTTCTTCCATTCGATACATTCCCTTTAATTTATTTAATTTCCTGTTTTAATTAAATCCCCATTAATGGTAATTAGGTACTTAAATTATGTGAAAAATTATATGGAACCCTTTCAGGGTTAATAAATCCTATTATGTTCATATACCGAGGGCGATGCCCTCGGCTATAATATCTGTCCCTTTCAGGGACATTAATATTCAAACTCTTACTCTTTCTCTTTCTCTTTTTCTTATTCTCACGTTTACATATTCATATTTTCAAACAATATTGCATTGCCCTGCCCTCCACCGATACAAGCCGAAGCAATACCATATTTTGTTTTTCGATTATTCATTTCTCTTGAAAGCGTAAGTGAAAGCCTTACACCGGTTGCACCCAACGGATGACCAATCGCAATTGCGCCACCGTTTACATTTGCAATATTTCTATCAAATCCAAGTTCTCTCTCACACCCGATAAACTGGGCAGCGAACGCTTCATTTATTTCAATCAATCCAATCTCATCAAGCTTTAACCCGGTAATTTCCAAAAGCAGATTTATTGCCTTTACCGGACCAAGTCCCATAAATTTGGGATCAATCCCACATGCTGTAGATGCAACCACTTTTGTTAAAGGCTTCAAATTGTTTGCAGAAATATATTCTTTATTTGAAATAACTACCGAAGCGGCACCATCGACAATACCGCTTGAGTTTCCTGCCGTCTGAACTCCTGCTTTATCAAAAACCGGAGGCAGTTTTGCAAGCGCTTCCATCGTTGTCGAGCGGACATTTTCATCGATTTTAAAATCAGTCACATTTTTAGGTAATCTTACTTTTCTGGGTTTCAAACCTTCTGCCTCAAAAACCGTGGAGTTTAACGGGATTATTTCATCTTCAAAAAATCCTTTTTCAATTGCGGATAAAGTTCTATCAGAAGATAACTTTCCAAAAGTATCCGTTTCTTCACGTGTAATTTTATGTTTCTTTGCAACGTTTTCAGCAGTAAATCCCATTGGAAATCCGGCGGCAGTATCATTTAAAGATTCCCACAACATATCTACAAAATTAGGCCTGCCAAGCTGATAACCCATTCTATTACCGTAACTAACGGTGGGAGAAAGAGACATATTTTCGGTTCCTCCGCAAAGGACAATATCTGCTTTGCCCAAATGAATTTGTTCAACTCCGGCGATAATCGTTTCAAAACCCGAACCGCAAATTCTTTGAACCATCAGAACAGGTACTTCTTCCCTCACTCCGGAATAAAGAGAAATATGTCTCGGCAAAAAATATGCATCCGTTGAGCTTTGACCGATGTTTGCAATAATCGTTTGATCGATTTCTTCTGCGTTTACTTTCGATTTATTTAATGCACCCTTGCAGGCAAATATGCCGAGATCAGTAGGTGAAACATTGGCTAATGTACCTGATAATTTGCCGAAAGGAGTTCTGGCACCATTAATTAGGTACATATCGTCATAGATTATACCGATGCCTTTTTCTTTATTGTGATAAGCTTTCATGTCCCTTAAATTATTGTTTTACAAGTTTTTCATTATATTTTTTTGCTAAAATTGCCGCACCGAATGCAATTATTGTTTGCGGATTTTCGGGAACGGTTATTTTAGAATTAAATTTTTCTTCCATTACATTTTTTAGATAAGGATGATACTGGGAAACGCCGCCTATTAAATATATCGGAAGATTTTTATCCATCCTTATTTTTGCTATTCGATTGACTATTGAAATATAAATCCCTTTTGCCACATCTTCAACCGGTACATCTTCAAAAAGCCATTTCATTATTTCGGTTTTTGCAAACACGGTACAAAAGCTGTTGAGCTCTTTTGCAAAATTTGACCTCGAAGCCATCTCGCTCATTTTTGAAAGATCGATTTCAGCGCGTTCGGCAATTTCGGTAATAAACGTACCCGTACCCGCAGCGCACTTTGTGTTCATATAAAAATCCAAAACTTTTCCTTCATTACCGCTGTGAATAACTTTTACATCTTCTCCACCGACATCGACGATAGTTTTTTCTTCATCGAATAAAGCAGATACACCTGCTGAAGCGCAGTAAATCTCAGTTTTTGTTATATCGCAATCTTTGGCGTGCTCTCTTCCGTAACCCGTTGCACAGGTAAACGACACCGGAAAATTACTTTCAATATACTCGCGTGTTTTTATTTTTTCATCGTTATTTCTGCTTAACGTTTTTAGAACTTTAGAATACGTTAAGTTATTCTCCGGATCAATCACCGCATACTTTGTATATGACGAACCGATATCAATTCCTAAAAAATAATTATCCATGACACATTATTTTTATTTCGATTTTTCCTTTATCGCTTTCAACACCTTTTCGGGAGTTATCGGAAGCTCAAAAATTCTAACCCCGATAGCATCTGCTACTGCATTTGCAATTGCACCAAGTACAGGTAATGTCGCACCTTCGCCGACTTCCTTTGCTCCAAAAGGACCTTCAGGTTCATAACTATCTACAATAGTTGAGGTTATATCCGGTGTTTCTGCAGAAGTTGCAATTAAGTAATTATGAAGATCCGAATTTAACATTTTACCTTTTGAATTAAATACTTCATCTTCCAGAAGAGTTTCACTCATACCCATAACTATTGCGCCTTCGACCTGTCCTTCAACCGCCATCGGATTGATTGCAGTTCCGCAGTCGTGTGCGTCCCAGAAATTTAAGACCTTGACTTTTCCCGTTTCCATATCTACTTCAACTTCACAAACCGAAGCAGAAAATGAAAAAGCAGGTGAAGTCCCGACGGCAGCGCCTTTATAGGTTCCGCCTAATCCTTCGGGAGGAGAATAATGTCCCTTGCCAACCAGAGGGCCGTTTTCAGAAAAATAAAGTTTTGCGGCTTCCGCCCAAGGAATAAAGTTACTTTTATTCGAAATCTCAAATATCATATTATCTTTTGCCCGGAGGTTTTCTTCGCTTACATTTAATTTTTTCGCGGCTGTTTTTATTACCTGATTTCTTATTTCTTCTCCGGCCATCTTGGATGCGTTACCGCCCATCAGCGTAACTCTGCTTGAGTATGCACCAAAACCTAATGGTGTAATGTCGCTGTCGGCTGAGACAACACTGATATTATCCAATGTAATTCCCATTGCCTCGGCAGCAGCTTGAGCAAGCACGGTATCCGAACCTTGTCCAATGTCGGCATCTCCCACAAACAGCACAGCTTTTGAGCCGTCCTCTTCGACTTTTATCATAGCATTGGAGTGCGGAAATTTCGATCTGTAAATCGGGTAACCGGCACCTGAAACAAATCCTCCGCAGCCGATACCAATTCCTCTTCCTTTGGGAAGCTTGCCTTTCTTTTTATCCCAGCCTGATTTTTCTCTTACTGTTTTCAAACAAGCTTTTAATTCGCATGAATGAATATCCAGATCATTACAAGTCCTGGTTTCAGGCTCCATTGCATTTTTTAGTCTTATGTCGATATGATCCATTCCAAGATCATCTGCAATCATCGATAGCAAAGATTCAAATGCAAATCTCGGATGCGGTGTTCCGTGCCCCCGCATTGCACCGCAGGGAGGCAGATTAGTATTTACACGGTAACCGTCGTATTTATAATTCGGAATTTTATATAAAGTAGGCAGCATGGAACCTGCATAATAAGTAGATACAATTCCGAAACTTGAGTAAGCGCCTCCTTCAAGTACAGCTTTATGTTTTACCGCGGTAATTGTTCCATCTTTTTTTACGCCTATTTTCAAATCAATATATTGTTTGTGCCTGCCTCTGCCGTACAGATACATTTCCTGCCTGGTAAATCTCATTTTTACTGGACGGCCCGCTTTCTTTGAAAGCAGTATCGACATAATTTCGAGAGGATTAGTAGCGGCTTTTGCTCCGAAGCCGCCTCCGCAGTTTGTCATTATAACTCTGATGTTTCCCATTGGTAAATCCAATACCCGGGAAAGCTGATGATGAACATAATGCACCACTTGAGTTGATGTATAAATTGTAACTCTCCCGTTCCTGTCCCAATCTGCAATTGCAGCGTGAGGTTCCATCGGATTTTGAATCGTACGGTTTCCGGTAAACTTAGCTTCTTTAATGAGGTCGGCTTCAGCAAAGCCTTTTTCAATATCACCGAAATGATGATCAACTCTCGTATTTATATTATTTTCATATTTGTCGTCGAATAACCTGGGTGCTCCATCTTTCATTGCTTCCATAGGATCGAATACCGCAGGAAGTTCTTCGTATTCAACTTCAATTAATTTTAGCGCTTTGTAACAAGTATCTTCATCAATAGCCGCAACGGCAGCAACTACATCACCTACAAATCTTACCTTTTCTTTAGCAAGCACAAATTCATCGTAACGTGGCGGTGAAGTTCCGTAATTAATATTAGTAACATCTGCTCCCGTTAAAACTACTTTGACACCGGGTAATGATTTTGCCTTTTCGGTTTTTATTGATTTAATACGTCCGTGAGAAATCGGGCTTAACAGCAGTTTTCCGTAAATCATATTCGGCAGTGAAATATCGTCTGTATATATTGCTCTGCCGGTTGCTTTATCGGGCGCATCAATTTTGGGAAGTCTTTTACCGACAACCGATAAATCAATTACAGATTTTTGCGGCTGGTATTCAATAGGTTTCGGTGTTTTCCCTTTTAAATATTCACTCGCTGTCTCTACAGCTTCAAAAATTTTTGTATACCCGGTGCACCTGCAAAGATTTCCCGACAACGCTTCTTTTATTTCATCTTTACTAGGATCGGAATTTTCATCAAGCAAAGATTTCGTTCTTAAAATCATCCCGGGTGTACAATACCCGCACTGGATAGCTCCCTTTTCTATAAAAGCCCGCTGGATAGAATGAAGCTCTTCTCCTTTTGCCATTCCTTCGATAGTTAGAATATTCTGGCTGTCGGCTTCTGCGGCAAGAACTAAACATGAATTGACTGCTTTCCCGTTTAATAATACCGTACAGGCACCGCAGTCACCTAATCCGCAGCCTTTTTTTGTACCCGTTAATCTTAACTGTTCCCTGAGAACTTCAAGCAGGGTTGCCGCAGGATTTACTGCAACTTCATAATCATTTCCGTTAACATTTAAATTTATCAGAATTTTCAATTTGTCTCCATTATTTAAATGTGTTTTGCTCTGCTGAATGCTGTTTTTATTGAACGTTGTGTTAATATTTTTACGAGATTTCGCCTGTAATTTGCACTGCCCCTAATATCATCAATAGGCAGGGCATCTTTTGCGGCCAACTCTCCTGCTTCTAATAATTTACTTTCATTCGAAAAATCATCTGATGAGAAATCAATTAATAATTTTCCGGCTTTGCCGCATATTATAGGAGTCGGCGCAACAGCACCGGTAACTACCATTGAATCGGTGCATTGTCCGTTAGAAAATTTTAACATAACACTAATTGATGCAACTGAAATCGATGCGGCATCTCTTAATCCGAATTTTATAAAGCTAACTCCGGTTTGAGCATCCGGGATCGGTACGATTATTTTTGTTAGTATTTCTCCTTTTTTAAGAGAAGTTTTTTTATGATCGGAAAAAAAATCCTTGAGCGGTATAGTTCTCTTTTCTTTTGAAGAAAGAATTTCCAATCTTGCATTATAGGCGATGAGGACGGGAGCCATATCGCAGCAGGAAGCGCCGGTACAAAGGTTACCGCCGATTGTGGCAATGTTGCGTATCTGTTCAGTTGCTATCTTTGAAGCAGCTTCCGAAACAGCAAAAATTTTCTCTTTAATCAAAGGTGAATTCTTTACTTCATTGTGAGTAGCTGCTGCACCTATAACAATTTCATTGCTTTGTTGTTCAATGATTTTTAATTCTTTTAATCTTTTAAGCGAAACAACATCACCGGTTTGCCGTAAACCGTTTTTAATTTCAACCAGCACATCCGTGCCGCCGGCAATCACCGAAGGATTATCACTCTTGTTTAAAATGTCAAATGCTTCTTCGAATGTTCCGGGTTTATGATAATTAAAATCAAGTGTATTCATTTTTAATTTTATCTTCTAAATTTTTAGAGATTTAAAACTTCTTCTTTTTCTCCTGTTTTAACATCTTTTTTCTCTTTAGTGTCCAACTGGGAATTTTTGTGAGAAATTGCTCTGACTAAATTTGTAAATGTCAGGTTGAGAGGTGTTCTGATGTAATGTTTCCTTCCGTACTCAACAATTTTTCCGTTAAAGTAATCAATTTCGGTTTCCTTTTTACTTAAAAGATCAACTGCCAAAGAAGGGAAATGATCACCGCCGTTCTTTAAATACCGGATGCAAAGCTTTAAAAAATTACTGCTTAATTTTATTTCTTCAACCTTTGCAACTGCCATAGCTTCTAAAATAATTTGCTCGACTATTTCGAGCGTATCCGGATGAGCCATTGCCTCTCTCATTGTCAATTTCGAAATAGCACAAAGCGGACTAAGAGCGGCATTCAGTATTGTTTTCTCCCAAACTTTATCGTTGATTGTAAAAGAATCTTTGCTGACGGTTTCCAGTTTTACGCTGTTAAGCTTTTCGGAAATCCAATCGGCAATTTCCGAGTGCGTATCATCGATTGATGCAACATAATTTGGGGGATTAAAAAATGTAACATGAACCACATTCGGTGCATTTAAGTTGCCTGCATAATTAATCACCATCCTGAGGATTTGCGAATCATCAAATTTAGATGAGTACTTCTCATTTAAATCGATACCGTTCTGAGCAATTAATAAAAACGTATTTTTGAACATGCTTTCATCAATATTGCTAAGCGCGGATTCAACATTATATACTTTTACCGAACTTATCAGGATATCGACTTTGTTTTTGAGCATTTCCTCGACTGAGGTGAAAACCTGATTAAAGAAAACTTTTTTTTCTATTGTGCCGACAAGCTCGACACCTTCTTTTCTGATGAGTGTAATCTTGTCTTTGTCGACATCACATATAAAGACCTGACAACCGGCTTCTTTAAAGTGAGTGGCAAGCGTAAGCCCGACAGGGCCTAAGCCAATAATTCCGATTTTATAATTTTTTTCATTCATTTTTATTTATATAATTTGTTCTATAAATGTTTCTATTTTCGTAGTTGTTTGTCCTTCCGAAAAAAATCTTAAATCGCACAAGTCCCCTTCAATCACCAATGTTTCAACTCCGGTTTGTTCTTTTAATCTAACCGGCATTCCAAAGCTGCTGTTTGAATTATTAAAGCAAGTTTTTGCTTCGTGAAAAATTACACCATTTATTCTGAAATCTTCGACAAATGATTTTAGCATTTCCAGTTTTACTTTTTCACTTCTATTAATAAAAATTCTTGTGTAAGCCAATGCAGAAGATTCAAAGGGTTTATTTTCATCGAAATCATCAAAAGCCCAGCTGTTGCAGTAAGTGGATGCAACAACTGCGGCATTGTTGCTGATGAATAAATTAGAAAGATATTTTAGCTTTCCCCAGATAGGCATGCCCTCCCAGTATAACCGGCAGATATCAGGATCGATAAAACCGGCTCCATTAGCTATATTTTCGTTTAACTCATTTAATAAGACTTGATAATAGTTTGTTGCTTCCGGAGTTCCTCTTAAAACTACAATCGGCCCCATGTGAATTGTGCTGTCAAAAAAGCTGATAGGAGGAGGAGAATTTTTTGCAGTCTCTAACACTTGTTTCCATAATAAGGCTGCATCTTTGCTGTGTTTTAAAGTCTGCTTAAATGAATCTAAGTCAAATTTAGTACCCGAAGCTTTTTCACAATCGGAAATAATATTTTTAAATTGAGTTACAACATCGTCAATGTCGGATTTAGTAACTTCATTTAAATATCTCGGAGGTTTTATGCCTACGACCGGACAGTTGAATTCATTGCCGTAAAATGAAAACCAGTCCTGTATTTCCCGGCATTGATTTGTATTGTAAACAATTATATCGGGCTTTGGTATTTCATTCAAACCGTAATGTGAAAGTAAAGGAGAAGATTTAGATAAATAGCTACCAATATCGGCAGTTAGATATGAACAAATTTCGCTTGAGTAACCAAGTTTGGTTGCAACAGGTATATAGTCGCCTGCTGTTCTTGTTGCGCCAAGAAGTGCACCGTGATTTTCCGGGAAATAAACTTTGAATCCGAAAGCTCTTAATAACTCGGAAGGTCCGGCACTTGAACACCAGGCAACTTTACTTGCACCGGTTAATCCGGTGAAATAATTTTGCATTACTTCTTTTAAGAACCCGGTTGTTTTAATTTTATACATTAGAATTATTTAACGAAATTATATAAACATGTTCCTTAACATTTATGTCTGGACTATAGAGCTTTTCAATGTGCGCCTTATAAACGTCTTTAACATTATTAGGTGCAAGCTTTAACGACGGTGTCAATGTTTTAGTATCAACGGAAAGGATATCGTCAATAAGCATCGCGGCATTGATACGCGAAAATTTTTGTTTTATGCCGCAGTTTACATCGTTTAAACAATTCTGTAAACATTTTGATAATTCTTCAACACTTTTAGGACATGAGCATTCCTCAAATTCCAGATCGACACTTTCTAATTTTTTATTAAATAAATTTCTATTCGGAAATAGTATTGCGACCGGGTATTTTTTCCCGTTCCCTGCAACGTAAGCGTATGAGATAAAATGACATTTCTTGGTAATATTCTCTTCAATTTTAGTCGGTACTATTTTCTCAGCGTTAAGAAGTTTAAAGATTCTGTCTTTCCGGGTGATTATCTTTAAACCGTTATCAGTAATTTCACCTATGTCGCCGGTACAGAACCAGCCGTCTTCGGTGAATGTTCCTTCGTTTGCTTTGTCATTATTGTAATAACCCACCATAACATTTGGTCCCTTTACCAAAATTTCTCCATCTTCCGCTAATTTTACTTTTACACCCGGAATTGGAAGACCGACAACACCGGGTTCTCTTTTTAATTTGGGGTTAGTGAGTGTACAGCAAGGTGAAGTCTCGGTTAATCCCCAGCCTTCGATTACAGGAATTTTTCTTTTTTCAAATTCATCGGATATTCTCTGAGGCAGAGGCGCTGCCGCTGTGAATACAAATCTCAAATCAGGATGGAAAAATTCTTTCTCTAATTCTTTATCGTTAAGCACCATATCAACTAGTGTTTGATAAATAATCGGTACACTGAAGAAAACAGTAGGCTTTACGAGTTTCCAATTTTCTAAAATTACTTCCGGATTCGATCCAAGGCTCGATTCCAACGAAATAGCCGCACCATTATAGAGCGCAGTAAAAATTTCAAATATACCTCCGAAGCTGTGATGCCATCTCAAAAAGCTTAAAAACCTGTCGTTCTCATTTAAGTTCCACAAAATTGATAAAGCAGCCTGCTGCGATAAAATATTTTTATGAGTCAACTGAACGCATTTTTGATGTCCCATTGTTCCCGAAGTATACATGCATAAGCAAATTTCATCCGGTTTAGCATCAAAATTCAGAGTAAAATTCTTATCGTTAAAATCTATTAAAAGATCCTTTAACGAATTGATATTATTATGTTCTTCCAGCAGATGCTTGTTTATTAAATCGAATGAATCAAATGTAAAGATATGGTCTAATGAAAGGTCGGCGCCGATTTTTTCCAACTGCGAATTCCCTCCAACTGCTAAAAACTTAGCATCTGCATGTTTAATAAGCTGTTCGGCGGTTTGCTGACTGTAATTAAAAAAGATGGGGATTGCTACTCCTCCTGAGGCCATAACGGACAGTTCAAATTCAAGCATTTCAAGCCGGTTCTCGGAGAAGATTACAATTCTATCGCCTTTTTCAAATCCGTAGTGCCGTAAATTATAAGATATATTAATAATATTTTTATATAAATTCTCCCAGGTTATACCGGCATATTTATCTTTTTCTCTTGCTTGAAATGCAATTCTATTGGAATAATTAAGTGCACTTCTTTTTAACATTAATGCGATGTTTGAAATTACATCTGATAGCTGTTGTTTAGGCTCAAGCAAATTCTTGCTTTTCTCTGCGGATGAATTGGTTTTATTTTCCATAAAAATATCTTATGGTTTAAAATAATTAGTTAAAAATTAAAAGAGCATTAATCGCCGGCAATAGTTGTTTGCTTTTGCAGCTTTAAAAATCTGTATCCGCCCCAGAGGGCGGCACCCAGCGCACCTGAATAAATAGAATCAGGATGAGTTTGAAATTCAAAACTATATTTACTTTCGGCTGCGGTTTCTTCTATTGCCTGAACCATTCCTTTATTCATTGCCATACCGCCGGTTAAAATTATCGGCGACTCAGCTTTAAGTGAAGATAATAATCTTACAACACGGTTGGCTACGGACAAATGTATTCCTTTGATAATATCCGGAGTTGCAATTCCTCTCGATACCATATTGATTACATCGGTTTCAGCCAGCACTGCACAAATTCCCGAAGGTGTTTCCGGCTTCGAAGCTTTTATTGAGATATCACCTATTTCATCTATAGCTAATCCTAAATAGCGGGAAATATTTTCTATAAATTGCCCTGACCCTGAAGCACACTGACCTGTCATTTTATAGTTTAGTACTTTACCTTTATCATTTACTTTAATCGCTCTAACAAATAAAGCTCCGAGGTCAACAACCGTTTTTGAGCCAGGTGCAAGAAAAATTCCGCCTCTTGCGTGTGTTGTCATGCTATAAAAATGCCCGGTTTTCCTCTCTACCATTTCTCCTTCACCGGTAGATGCAAGGTATGAGATATCTTTAAATTTGATGTTGTTTGAATCTAAAATTGTATTTATTAAATCATTCGATACTGAGACCGGATTTCTCTTCCTAATTTTTTCAATTCTTTTATCCAAAATTTGAGAGTTATTTTCGAAATCCATTAGGATGGTTTTTATGTAACTCCCACCAACATCAATACCTAATGTTAATATTTTGTCAGTCATATAAGATTGAAATTTCCAATTTATTTTAACGGAATTTTTGCTGAAATATTTCTTCTTGCGAACATTGCACCGCCAAGTGCACCCATGAAAATGGAGTCAGTATGTATATTTATTTTTATATCATCACCATAACCGTCCCGAACCATTTCGCTGATGTATTTAACTACAGCCTGATTTCTTGCGACTCCTCCGGTAAATGTAAATTCATTCCTCACACCTCCCGAACGTGCAATTAGAGACATCGCTCTGAGGACAATTGCCCTATGCAAACCGGCTAATATATCCTCACGCTGCTCGCCGACATTCAGAAGTTCCCGAATTTCAGCTCCGGCAAAAACGGTACACGTAGAACAAATGTTTACTTCTTTCTCTGCATCGCATGCTAACGGTCCCATTTCATTTAAAGATAGATTGAATTCATCTGCGACATAACCCAAATATCTTCCGCAGCCTGCAGCGCATCTGTCATTCATATAAAAGCTTGTAACCAAACCGTTACTGTCAACTTGAATTGCTTTTGTATCCTGGCCGCCGATATCCAGAACGGTCTTCGTTCCGGGAAAAATTGCATGAGCACCGAAAGCATGGCATAATATTTCCGATTTTATGCAGTCTTCGGCAAACGGCAGCAATGCTCTTCCATACCCTGTTCCAACCATATTTGCGATGTGAATTTCCATTTTAGCAATTTGTTCGATATGTTCTTTTAAGGAATCCGAAATTGAATCGTAATTGCCCTTTAATAAATTAAGTTCCACATCAAAGTGCATGCTTTTATTTTCGTCTTTTATTTTGCCGTACCTGCCGTTAAGCAAGGCAATTGATTCATGCACTAATTCCTGGAAATCATATTTAACCATTTCATTTTCAACAGGAGTTATGCTCTTATCGAAAACCATCATCAATTGTTCAAAGTATGAATTGCCTAATTTCTCAACCTGCTCGTTATATTTCTCGCTGATAATATCTCTAAAGAATTGATTTTTATTCCCAAGATTGTTGTTTAAAAAATCGTTTCTAATTTTCGGTTCGATGGTATTTATTATTTCATCAACCTTTCCGGATATTATCTCGCCTTTTTGATTTTCAAAACTTTGAGCAACAGTTTCTTTAAGCTGGGTGTGAAGCGAGCGAAGTCTTTTTTGAAATTTCAGAAAATTAAAAACTGACTTTAATTCTTCAATATATTTTTTGCTTTCATGATTTTCTTTTATCTCGGAGGCTATTTTGTTTTCGAGTATGTTGAACCTTGCATCGAATGTTGCTTCCAGCCTTGCAATATCAGCAGCTACTTTATAATTAGCCCTTGTGTTGGTGATTCCCCTTCCAACAATTTTATCATGCTCATCAATAATTACTGCTTTGGAAGTTGTTGATCCTAAATCAACACCTAAATAAAATTTATTCATAAGTAAAAAGATTAATTTGCATTTATAATTTTACGCTGTTCCAGCATTTGGAAAAACGATTCCAATCTATTTTTAATATTTGCATAAGAAAAATATCTCGGGTCTACCAAATCGGATTCTATAAATCCAACCGGGACTTCTAATTTTTCTTCAAGTTTTCTCATCATCAGCAGCTGGCCTGCAGAAAAGGAATTGCAGCTTTTAATTGAATTGATTAAAAATCCGTCTGCATGATAATCGGTTATACATTTTTCAAGCAGTTCAATTCTTTGGGGAAAATTTAAGTTTGTATAGCAGTTCATGCAATATTCGCTGAGACTTTCAAGCGGTCTATCCGGATTATGCCTGAAACCCATATCATAAACGCCACCTACTTTAGTGTAGCTCGAAGCCACTATTACGGCACCAAGGTCATAAAATAATTTCCAAAACTCCCTGAAGCTTGTCCAGTTAGGTGGGCCTTCCACAACGAGCCGGTATTGTTCTTCTTTTATTTCTCCTTCCGGTGTTATTGGTCCTAAACCCAACTCAGCACGTTTATTTATTTCTTTATATAATTCCGCGTAATATTCAACTGCCTCTTCGGTTCCCCTAAAACCAATATTTATCGGGCCTATATAATAGACTCCGGCAAAATAAGCATCGATCGGCGAAGGTATAGTTTTAGGTGTATCAAATATTTTTACAATCAGATCTTCGGTTTTAACGGAGTTTTCCAATATTTTTTTAAGCTTTGTCTCATCGTATTTTTTCCCGGATACTTTTTCCATCTTTGGTATGACTTCTTGTTTCAATTGCTTTACCATGTATTCGGTCATCTCTTTTGTAATTGCACCGTCTTTCTGATACGGTGTGTGAAGCATTGCAATTTCAACTCCGGGATATAAATCTTCAAGACTTTCAAACCATTTCATAAAAGTAAAACAGCCAGTATAGCTCAAAAGAAGTAAGTCAGGAGGTGGGATTTTTTCTCCGGTCGGTCCAATGTTTCCTTTTAGCATCATTCCGATATCGCATTTAACATAAGTGCAGACATCTTCGGAATGTCCGAATTTTTCGGCTTCTTTAATAAACGAACCTGACTTTTTTCTCATACCTGATTGAAGAGCATTTATCTCCGGATAAACAGGAAGCATATCAAAGGCAAGGATTAATTCTGACAAGTTCCCCGGAACAAAAGTATAGACAACCTTTTTCCCCGTTTCTTTCGCAGTGCTTAATTCCTTAAAGAGATTAGCGATCATCTCTTTCTGAATAATCATGCTTTGCTCTTTCTCTACCATATTCTTATCCCAATTAAAACTTGTTTCATTATTTTATTACTTTTCTATCAACTCCTCTCCCCATAACTTTATTGAATCTGAAAACGCTCCTACCTGCTCTTTAATATTTTTGAACTGTCCTGTATTTTCAGCGTATTCAAAGCTTATAAATCTGATATTATTTTTTTCACATGCATTTTGTAATGCCGGCCTATCCAACAATGCCGGATCGCAGAAGCTGGGCGCTGCGAAAATAATTCCGTCCGCTTTTCTTTTTTTGTAAAGATCGATTAGTCTATCTTCTTTCGGATTTTTAATATCATATACGGATGAAGAAAAAGTGCTTTTAGTAAGGAAGGCATTAACTATAGCTCCGATTGGATCATCGGTATCCTCTTCTATATCACCTTCTATCCATCTTGAACCGAGTAAAAAATCATCATCGACAACATAACAGCCAGCCAGTTCGATAGTTTTAATTAGACTTACAGGAGGCTGCTCACAAAACGAACCGGAAACGATCACTCTTATTTTATCCATCGGCTCGCCGGTCTCTAACTGCAATTGCCTGTAAATACTTTCAAGAATTTCATTATGCTCTTCTACCGGCATCACCATCCCTGCTCTTACGATGTAATAAAGTTCTTCAGCAGATAAGCGCCACGGATAAATTTGCCTAATATTGTAAATCGAAGTGATTAAGTTTCTGTTCTTATTATAAAGTTTTATGGAATGGTTTAAATTTTCAGTAGTAACATCAACGTTATTAATTTTCTTAATGTTGGCAAGAATATTTTTTAATTCATTTCTATAATATTCCCCGCCGATATTCGGATCAAAGTTTTGCGGATAATCGAGGTAATTGTCGAATGTACCAATATTTAAAAGCTGGAACATACCTGAAAGGTTTCTCATTACATCGCAGATTGAAGGAAATACAAAACCGTCGAAACCGTTGAAATGTTTATCTAATGCTAATTCAATTATTCCTCGGGGTATTCTGCAGATATAAGATTGGTAGAAAGCATCCCCCTTAATAATTCTTTTTCTATCACCGGCTCCAAGTATTCCGACTGCCAGCCCATTGGCAGCGTGAATAATTTCTCTTGGAAAATATATCGGCATATAACCGACTAAGACTCTTTTGCTGTCCTTTGCTTTCCAGTTTTTTGAGACTGTGAAATTAAAGTCAAAGGACAATTCTTTGCATTTATCAATTATCCCTTTTAACGTGATTAACCCTTTTCGAAAATATTAATGCCGGTATTCAATACCGACTTAGGACAAAAATATACTTAATTCGGTCAATAATAAGACTATTTGAACTGAAATCCAAGTCATTAAGGACAATAATTTGCATATTGCCAAATATTTTTTACAATAAAAAATTAAAAATTTACAAATATTTCTAATTACGTAGATTGATTTGAATTAGGAAACGATTATTTCGATGCGAATAATTTTAAAAAGCCTAATTAGATTTTAAAATTATACAAATGAATGAATTTTGTTCTAAAAAGTTTATTTGAATTTCTATCGATGGAACCGGATGCTATTAACTTTTTAGATTTAAAACTTCTTATTTATCTTTTATTTCTATTGTTATTAAATTTAATTTGTATATCGTTAATATAAATAAACATTAAAAGGATAAAATGAATTATAAGACCGTAGTTATAACCGGCGCTGCACAAGGCATCGGGAAGGCAATTGCAGAAAAATTAATACAGGAAAAATATTTTGTCATTATTGCAGATATTGCCTTTGAAAAAGAAAAATCTTTAATAGATGAATTGGGCAGCGATCAAACTTTATTATTAAAATGCGACATTAGTAAACAGGAGGATGTTGAGTCACTATTTGGTGAGGTTATTGCCAAAAGGAAAACTATTGATGCAGTTGTGAATAATGCAGGAGTAATTAGAGATAATATGATTTGGAAAATGCCGAAAGAAGATATGGACAAAGTAATCGACATAAATTTAAAAGGTACCTGGTTGATGTGCAAAGAAGCTGCAAAAGTAATGAGAGAACAAAAAAGCGGGAGGATTGTAAATATCTCATCGAGGGCGTGGCTTGGCAATAACAGAGGGCAGTCCAATTATACAGCTTCCAAAGCAGGAATTGTTGGACTGACACGGGTGCTTGCCCTTGAATTAGGAAAATATAATGTAAACGTTAACGCAGTAGCTCCGGGATTAATTGATACGCCATTAACACAAAATCTGTCTCCTGAAGTTCTGAAAAACTTGATAGAGGCACAGCCGACAAAAAAAATGGGAACTCCGATGGATATTGCAAATGCAGTTTATTTCCTGCTTTCAGAAGCAAGCAATTTCATCACAGGCCAAATTATTCATGTGGACGGAGGAAGAAGCATAGGCAGCACGATATTTTAAATTTCTATACTTTTTCAAGAATTAAAGCTGCTCCCTGCCCGACACCAATACATAAGGTTGCCAATCCATATTTTAAATTTTTTGTTTTATTCATTTCATGAATAAGTGTTGTTGTAATCCGGGCACCGGTACAACCCAACGGATGTCCTAAAGCAATCGCACCACCGTTAATATTAACAATTTCACTATTCAGATTTAATTCATTTATACAAACAATACTTTGAACTGCAAATGCTTCATTCAATTCTGCAAGATTTATATCGTCAATTTTAAGTCCGGCACGTTTCAAAGCTTTTTGAGATGAAGGTACAGGACCAATTCCCATAAAAGCAGGATCAACTCCTGCAATTGCCATCGAAACAATTTTTGCCATAGGACTTAAATTAAATTTTTTAACGGCATCCCCCGAAACTACCAACAAAGCTGAAGCACCGTCATTTATTCCGGAAGAATTTCCTGCCGTAACAGAGCCTCCTTTTTTAAAGGCCGGTTTTAAAGCAGCGAGTTTTTCCAAAGTTACTTCTGGCCGGGGATGTTCATCTTTATCTACGATTATATCTTCACCTTTTTTTTGAGGAACCGGAACAGGAACAATTTCATCCTTTAACTTTCCATTTTCAAATGCCGTTTTATATTTTTGCTGGGAATTATAAGCAAAAAGGTCTTGCTCTTCCCTCGATACTTTCCATTTCTCCGCAATATTTTCGGCAGTTTCTCCCATTGAAAAAGGAAAATATTTTTCTGCAAGCTTTTTATTTGTAAAACGCCAGCCTATAGTCGAATCATATATTTCGGATTTTCTGCCGAATGGTTCTTCCTGTTTATTGATTACATATGGTGCTCTTGACATACTTTCGACACCGCCTGCTATAAAAATATCTCCGTCTCCAACCATTATTGCTCGAGCAGCATCCATAATTGCCTGCATCCCTGATGCACATAAACGGTTAACTGTAACTCCTCCAACTTCGACCGGAAGTCCTGCTAAAAGAGACGCCATTCTTGCAACATTTCTATTGTCTTCTCCGGCTTGATTGGTACAGCCGAGTATAACATCTTCAATTGAATGAACATCAATGCTTTTATTTCTATTTAGCAATGCTTTTATTACAATAACGGCAAGATCGTCAGGCCTTACACTGCTTAATGAACCTCCGTACTTCCCTATCGGTGTACGTACTGCATCTACTATAAATGCTTCTTTCATAATATTTTTAATTCCCATTAATTCAATAAAATTTTTGAATTTTCAGCATCTGTTTGCCGGGTTATTTAATTTATCCCAGCAGAAAGATGAAAATTAAGTTTTTAATTTAAATCAAAAAATAATTTTTTAAAAATATTTTTTTCGCTAATGATAATTTTTATTTTTAATAAAAAATAAAATCCTATCTTTTTTATAAAAGTTATTAAGGTAAATAAACTCCTAAAATCCTACCTTCTTACATTATTTAATATGTAATTACCGAATGTAAAAAATGGATAAAGGTACTTCAATTTTTTACAGCTTGTGAAAAACTTTGATGCTCAAAAAGTCAATAGTAAATCGGAATTTTAATATAATAAGGAAGAGATGTTTTATAATATGAACAGGCCGGATGAATATGAATATTTAAAAGATAAATTAGAAATGAATTCAAAAAAAATGATTAAAGTACCATGACTTAATTGAATCTGTAAATTTATTATTACTATAATGAAATCAATAGAATGCGGATTTAATCCGCGTAATCCGTGTTCCATTGATTTCATAAAAAAAGATTTACACGTCCTGTAGAAAAATAAGGTAAACTTTTTATAATTTAATTATCAACGGATTAAATGCCTTCGATACGATCATAACTTTATCACCCACATTAAGTTTTTCTATTTCTTCTTTTGCTGCAATAACTTTTATTATATTATTTCCCACTAAAACGTTCACAATAAAAACGACATCGGTACCTTCAATTTTTAGTACATCTCCGGTAAAACGGAATTTGCCGCTGATATATTTTTCACGAAATACATCAGGCGCAATTCCATCACTTATAATCTTTCCTTTGTCTAACCGTATTACTCTATCGGACATTTTAAATATTTCCGAAATATCATGACTGACGAGGATTGTAGTCAAATTCAACAATCGGTGCACTTTTAAAATATAATCCTGCAGCTTAAATCTCATTTCCGGGTCAAGCGCTGATAAAGGTTCATCAAGTAGAAGCAATTTCGGTCTTCTTACAATTGCTCTTGCAAGAGCAGCACGCTGCTTTTGTCCGCCGGAAAGTGTATCAGGGTAGCGGTCTTTCAAAGTTTCCAGCTCCATTATATCCATAATTTCATTTACGTGCTCCCCGTTGCTGCTGCTGTTCAGTGCATATTTTATATTTTCATAGACAGTCATATTTGGGAACAATGAGTAATCCTGGAATACAAATCCTACATTTCTTTTTTGCGGAGGGAGAAAAACTTTCTTTTCGATATTAAGCCAGTCCTTTTCATCAACTTTAATTTTCCCTTTAGAGGGTTCCAATAAGCCGGCAATTAATCTTAGTAAAGTTGTTTTTCCTGCTCCAGAAGGACCTTCAATAGTAATGAACTCCCTATCATTTAATTGTAGTTTTACGTCGAGAGGCAAATCACCGTCTGAAGTTTTTAATATTTTATAGAACTCAAAGTCAATCACAGTCTGCCCGATCTCAGATATCTTCTGTTAAAAATATAAACCGTCAATAAGATTAAAAAAGTTATAATGAATAAAGTTAAAGCATACACATTGGCATTATGATAATTTAATGATTCAACCTGGTCGTAAATTGCAAGTGAAGCAACTCTCGTTTTCCCCGGGATGTTTCCTCCAATCATCAAAACAATTCCGAACTCGCCGATAGTATGCGCAAAGCTTAAGACAATTCCTGTCAGCAATGAAGGTTTAATATTCGGTAAAAGCACTTTTATCAAAGTATTAAATTTAGATTTGCCAAGTGTGTACGAAGCTTCTTTAAGCGACAAAGGCAGGTTCTCCAATCCAGCCTGCACAGGGTTAACCATAAACGGGAAGCTGTATATCATTGAGGCAATGACCAAACCTTCAAACGAAAACACAAGCCGTACGTTAAAAATTTCTTCAATTATTCCTCCGAAAAAATAATTTGGAGAAAAAGCAACAAGAAGATAAAATCCCAGTACGGTAGGAGGAAGCACAAGCGGCATGCTAATTATTGCGGACACAACCGGCTTCAGCTTGAAATCCTTTTCAGAAAGCCAATATGCAACCGGTACCGCAATAAAAAAAAGAATCGATGTTGCAATAGCAGCTAACTCAAGACTTAATATAATCGGCTGAATTATTGTCATAAAGGCGCTAACATTACTTCATTCGTTTTTATCAACGCAAGAACTTCGTCGTCTATTTTTAAATCAAGCTGTTCAACTGCTCCGGTTGTTATTATTGAAATTATTTTATTCCCTTTGCAGTCGAGAAATATTTTACTTAAAAGTTTTCCTCTTTCAATATCTTTTATTAAACAGGGTATCTTGTTTTGCAAACTAAGCTTTCCCGAAAAATCCTTTGCGATACTAACTTCTGTTTCCTTAAACATTATGTTCATTGGAGAACCGATTTTTAGGAAAGGTACTGTTTCAGGCGTTTCAATAATTATGGATTTAAGACTTACCCCACTCACGTCTATTTCGACAATGGAGAAATACTCATCGCTTTTTATATTTGCAATTTTTCCCGAAAGACTGTTCACTTGATTACTTTACAGTATATCCAAAATTTGATAAAATATTTTTTGCTTTTTGCGAAAATAAGAAATTATAAAATTTAATTGATTCCCCTTTATGATTGTCATAACCGTATTTTAATATAACACAGCCCTGTTTAATAGGTTTGTATGGACCCGGCGCAATTTCCATCCATGTTCCCTTCCCTTTCATTTGCGGAGACAGAACAACCGACTTTGCAGTAAAACCAACATCCGCTGCTTTGGAATAAATAAATTGATTTGTAGAAGAAATATTCTCGCCGTAGATCAATTTGTCTTTTAATTTATT
>CAZKUR010000064.1:0-22433 GCA_964556005.1 uncultured Ignavibacteriaceae bacterium
TAAAACATAGGTTATCACAAATAGAATAATACTTATGAGATTTTTTAATAATATTGTACCCATATTTTTCATAAAATGGAACTGCCGAATCGCGGGCGTTAAGAATGATATATTTTGCTCCCTTTTCTTTCGATCTTTTCTCCAGTTCTTTTAGAATTAAACTTCCAGTACCTTTTCCTTGTTTAATTTTTTCAACCGCCATGTAACGAATTTGAGCTTCATCTGTTGAATTGAAGTGCGCTCTGCCGACTCCGGTTGGAATTCTGTCTTCTTCACAAGCCATAACATGAATTGCCGTTTTTTCTTTATCATCTTTTTCTGAACCTACAGGCTGGTTCCAGGGCTTTCTCAAAATGCGCCAGCGTAAATCATAATATCTTGCAAATTCTTCTTGGGTTGCCGGTTCTATAATATGCATACGGAATTTGCTTCGTAAATTTAATTTTCAAGTAAAGGAGTCTCATCATCTTCATCGGTTCTATCTAAAATTGACTTCGGCAAAGACTTGCTTGCTTTTGCGCCAAGCTGTTTAATTTTTTCAACCCTTCTAACAAGGTTACCACTGCCATCTGTCAGCTTTTTCATTGCATCGATATAGCTTGTTTTTGAATCATCAATTTTTTTACCGACGTTTACAAGATCGTCAACAAAACCGACAAACTTATCATAAAGTGCACCGCTTTGCCTGGCAATTTCCAATGCATTTTTATTTTGATTTTCCTGCCGCCAAATACTTGCAATTGTTCTCAAAGTGGCAAGAAGAGTTGAAGGACTAACAATTACAATATTCATTTCAAATGCATCGCTGAAAAGTGAAGCATCAGTTTGAACCGCTAAAGCAAAAGCAGGTTCAATAGGCATGAACATTAATACAAAATCTAAACTTTCAAGTTGATAAAGATTCTGGTAATTCTTTGAACTTAGATTTTTTATATGTGATCGAATGGAATTTATATGCTCTCTTAAAGCAAGCTGCTTTTCATGCTCATCATCCGATGAAACAAATTTTTCGTAAGCAATCAATGAAACTTTTGAATCGATGACAATGCTTTTATTTTCAGGAAGTTTAATTATTACATCAGGCTGAAATCTCCTCCCGGATTCGGCAGTAATGCTTTCCTGGACGAGGTATTCTCTCCCTTTTACCAATCCGGATTTTTCGAGAATACTTTCTAAAATAAATTCACCCCAGTTACCCTGAGTTTTTGTCTGACCCTTTAAAGCACTTGTAAGATTTTTTGCTTCTTGTGTTACCTGCTGGTTCAATTCTTTGAGCATACTTAATTGTTCTTTTAACGATGCATGTCCTTTTATACTTTCCTTGCTGTTCTCTTCAACCTTCTTTTCAAACTCTGCAATTTTTTCTTTTAGAGGATTTAAAATTTCACCAAGCTTTTCTTTATTCTGTTCTGTGAATTTATTTCCCTTCTCCTCAAAAATTTTGTTAGCGAGATTTTCAAATTCCTTTGTGAATTTTTGCTGCAAGTCTTCGATTTCAGATTTCTGTTCTGCCAATCTTTCCTGCAGATTACTATAATCAGATTTGATGGATGATAAAGATGAATTGAGTTCTAAAACTTTCTGCCTTTCGGATTTTAATTCTTCGGAAGTTTTATCAAATATATCATGAATGTTTTGATTTCTTTCCGAGAGTTTGCCATTCTCAATTTTCAAACTATCAATTTGATTTTCTAATTCTTTCACCTCGGATGGTGAAATTCCCTGTGATAATTTGAATTTATATTTAGCAATAAACCAGACGCTTAATCCCCCAATAACTAATCCAAAAAGTAAAAAAATAATTTCCATAATTATGAACCCAAATTAAACATTATAATTTCAGCAGTTTTACTTAAGAATTTTTAACTCAAACTTCCAACAACTTTCTCAACCTCTTCCAAAATCTCGCAGGATTTAACTACATCCTTCATCTTTGTATGATCCGGATAAAGAGGTCGGTCAACATCAAGATGATCAACGTGTTTTCTGACTACCTCTTTCGCTTTTGCAACGCCTTTACCTGTATTCAATTCACGGAAATCAAGTGCTTGTGCGGCTGCCATAAACTCTATTCCCAAAACTCCGTAAGCGTTATCAAGTATTTGTGCATTTTTAATTGCTGTATTCATTCCCATAGAAACAAAATCTTCCTGATCCGCTGCTGCCGGGATTGATTGGATCGAGGCAGGAGTTGAAAGAATTCTTTGTTCAACGATTAATGAATCCGCAGTATATTGACTTAGCATCATTCCGGAATACATTCCGGCACTTTTTGTTAAGAATGATGGTAAGCCGACGCTCAAAGCAGGATTTAAAAGCCTGTTCAGTCTTCTTTCCGAGAGAACCGAAATCATAGTAACCGAAGTACCAACCATATCCATGGGAAGTGAGACCGGAGTTCCCTGAAAGTTTGCACCTGTAAGAGTCATTTTATCTTCCGGAATAAAAATCGGGTTGTCGCCTACTCCGTTCAATTCAATTTCAACCTGCGACTTTGCATATTCAACGGCATCATGAGCAGCGCCGATAACCTGCGGAGTCGAACGCATCGAGTATGCATCTTGAACTTTGCTTTTTACTTTCCCGGAAAGGAGGTCGCTTCCATTTATGCATTTCAATATTGCCCTTGAACTTCTTACTGCACCGGAAAAACCGCGAAGTTTGTGCAGCCGTTCATCGTATGGCTTTAAATTCGCATGAAGCGCTTCGAGCGACATTGCCGCAGCAATTTCAGCCTGCTTAAGCCACCTGTCAATATCGTAAATATGAATCGCACTCATTGCCGTTAAAACATTGGAACCGTTAATTACTGCTAATCCGTCACGTGCGTGCAAATCAGGAATTTTTATACCGGCTTTATCGAATGCTTCTTTGCCTGATAATAATTCTCCGTTGTAATATGCTTTGCCTTCACCCATCATCAATAAAGCAACTTGAGACATAGGTGCAAGATCGCCGCAAGCACCAACTGAACCTTTTTGACAAACATAAGGAGTGACGCCTTTATTCAGCATATCGACAAGAGTCTGTGTAATTTCAAGCCTGCAGGCAGAATTACCATGCGCATGAACATTTATTCTTCCGGCAATCGCACCGCGTACATATTCAATAGGCGCAGGGTCTCCGATTCCGGCGGAATGGTTATAAATAAGATATCTTTGAAATTTTTTTACCTGATCATCATCCAAAACTATCTCTGAAAATTCACCGATGCCGGTATTTGTGCCGTACATAATTTCATGCGCTTTAAGCTTATCTTCAAGCATTGTACGACATTTTTTTATTTTTTCAACCGATTGAGGATGGAGTTCAACTTTTTCATTATGACGGGCTATCCGGACAAGCTTCTCAATCGTAAGCCCGGAACCGTCGAGTATAATTGCCATAGTTTTTACCAAATAATTAATTTTTTAATGAATACTAATTTAAGAATTTAACACGAGAATTTTTTCATTTGAAGCAATTCAAGCAGAGGAGAACTAAATAATTTTAGAATTAATTTGAGGAGCATATGTGCATGACTGCATTTAAACTGCTCGGATGAATGATTGATAATTTATACTTCATTTAATCCGAGTTTATTATGAGTCCGATCATTTTTATGAAATATTGTTATCCGAGATCAGCTTTTTTATTTTATCGGAGTTTTCCCTGTTTGTTTTATAAATGATATGCATTGTGCTGTCATCATATTCAGTCGATAAGACTTCCGCTAAAGAATGAATCTTTGCGGCGGTTTTAGAATCGTTCAAATTTAACGCTACATTTTCCTGGACTATATTGCTTTCAATCATATTAAGAAGCTTTGTTTTCATATTCCCGATATTTATTCCTCTTTGAGCGGAAACGATGACACAATTATCATATTTATTTCTTAAATAATGAATTTTACTTTTATCTTCCACAACATCGATTTTATTAAATATAAGTAATGTAGCTTTGTCCTTACAATCAAGTTCGGCTAAAGTTTGTCGTACAACTTTAATGTGTTCTTCAAAGTAAGGATTCGAAATATCTACTACATGAAAAATCAAATCTGCATTTCTAACTTCATTCAATGTACTTTTAAAAGACGCTATTAAGTGCGGAGGAAGTTTGCGTATAAAACCAACTGTATCGCTTATTAAAAGTTTTTGATTCTTCTTTAATTCTATAGAGCGTGTAGTTGAATCCAGCGTAGCAAAAAGCTTATCTTCGGAATATACTCCGGCTTGGGTTAACAAATTAAATAAGGTAGATTTTCCGGCATTTGTATAGCCTACAATTGAGATACGCAGATAATCTTTCCTGCCGGAACTTTGTGTTTCCCTTTGAAGCTCTATCTTTTTAAGCTTATCTTTTAAGTGACTGATCCTGTTTCTTATCATTCTTCGGTCGGTTTCAATTTGTGTTTCGCCGGGGCCTTTGGTGCCAATCCCGCCGTATTGTTTGGATAAGTGAGTCCATGCTCTCGTTAATCGCGGCAGCATATATTGCAGCTGTGCAAGTTCAACCTGGGTTTTTGCTTCATTGGTTTTTGCCCGGGATGCAAATATATCCAAGATCAGTCCGCTCCGGTCAACGATTTTTCTTTCGAATAATTTTTCAAGATTCCTCACCTGCACAGGAGATAAATCATCATCAAAAATTGCAAGGTCTATGTCATTTACTTTTACGATAAATGAAATTTCCTGTGCTTTTCCTTTACCGATATAAAAGGCAGGATCTATAGAAAATTTATCCTGAATAATTTTCATTATTGTTTCTGCACCTGCGGTTGCAGCAAGTTCTTCTAATTCGGTGAGATGTTCATTTATTATTTCTTTATTTAGTTCCCGGGTATTTAATGCTATTAAAATAGCTTTTTCCGGCTTGTGATTGGAAACCTCTAACATTTAAACTGTGAATTCTCCTTCTATTTTTTAGTAAAAATTATTTTTGATCTTCACGGAATTTTTTTTACAATCAAGTTCTGTTTTTGTTTCTATATTTAGTACTAATTTATTCAATTAAATTTTGTAAATACTTTGTGATAATATAAAATAATTTAGTTAAGTTAAAATACCAACTAAATCTGAAGTGCCGTAATGTCACGGATGACAAAAAAATATGTACTCACCTTTTTTTTATTATTCATACTTATTTTTTTAATAAGTAACACATCCAGTATAAGCCGATTTACCACATATGAGAAAGTATCAAAGAACTTTAATAAAATCAATACTTTCTTTACCCAAAATCATAAACTAAAGTCAAACCTAATATCGCAACGAATTCCTTACGGCAGCTTGTGGTATGTTGAAAAATGGAAATTTGATCACTACGAACAGGTACCAGGCAAAACCTTGGGCGTTTGGCCTTCCGATTATTCTATTTCTTATTTAACAATGCTAAGATCAAAATTAGGTTATTCAGGAATATTAATCGCGCCTAATCAAACCCAGTATAATAACGCGGTTTCTGCGGGCTTTAAAAAAATCATGATTAGTTTGACATCAGCACTTGTGGATAAAAGATACAAAGAAATTAAAAATTTTGGAAACGTTTATGCTTATTACGTCGATGAACCTGCAGATCAAAATCATTCCATCGAAGGAATAAAAAACGCAATAAATAATTTAGGTTTAAATTCTTTATTTATTATTAGTGGTTATAAACGAACCGGCACTTTAAATGAAGATGTAAATAGAGCCGATAAAGTTATGTTCAGTTCTTATAAACATTGGTACGTTGTTTTCCCGGGAATTTGGGTTTCATGGCCTGTCGATAATGATCAAACTCCCGATTGGAGCGATATGCAAAGAAGGTACGGAAATAAATTTTCAATGACCTGGATTAATACGATTGAAACGACGGAATTTGATACTCTTTTTGCACATGCACAAAATTTAGGTTTAACAGGTATGTGGGTATATTCGCTTGATGGTCATAAAAAAGATCAATTTGGAAATATAAGCAATACCGCATTTCATTATAGTTTTTTAAAAATATTTCTTAGAAAATGGTACGATGTTTACAAATGTAACTGCACTATTGGATGTTTCAATACTCCTCCGGATTCGGGTAAATGCTGGAAATATTTAAGTTCTGATTCTACGGGTGTAGTAGTTGGAAATAAATAGGACATGTGTATTTAAATAAAAAAATTTAACCCAATTTAAATACGTAATTCATCCTATCGAAATAGGCATTTTTTCCTGAAATGGAAAATATTATTATTACAGTATCAAAAAAAACGAAATTGAATCGACTTAGGTTAACATGAAAATAAAATTAATTTTTGCTTTAATAATTTTTACTGCTTCTAATAATTTATTCGCTCAAGAATTAAATATCGGTTACAGACTTGAACCATATATGTATTCATTAAAAGAAGTTAGAAATGACGGTACATATTCTTCAAAATATACTTTTGCACCTTTGCTCTCAATGTATTTTTTAATAGGGGAAAGTTTATCCGATGAATATGAGCTTTACTTGAAACCCGGATTTTTAATTGCACCGAATAAAGATTTTGATGGTCCGGAAATCGGGCTTCAATTAAATAAAAATAATTTTTTAACAAATCAAATATATTTAACCGGTGGAATTAACCTGCATTTTACTAGAAAGACTGCCCATGGGACGCAGCTTGTGGAGGTTACGGATTCAAAAATTATTTATTTTTTATTTTTAGGCGCAGGTTACAATTTATCGGATCAAATTGCATTCGATATTACATTTCATCAAGCTCTTAATCCGGAATACGGTTATAGAGCTTATACCAATGAATACAACAATATTAAAGGCCCGACAAAAATAAATAATCTAATAAAAATCAGTTTTCAATTTACAACCGATTGAATAGTAGGGCAACCTTCGGGTTACCCGGTGCAAAACAACTTGTTGACCTGAAGGTTACAAACTCTATTTAGTTTCCACTAATTCTTTTTTTGCATTCCTTGCAATAGTCATTTCAATCAAAGCCAGAATCAACGCAATAATTAAAAAGTATTTCCACAGTTCCGAACCAAAGCGCGCCTGCAAAACAACCTTTACTGGATCTTCATTTTTATTTATTGTTATATGTATCCCCTTGAAATTTATTTCTTTCAGGTAATTATCAAAATCTTTATCAGTTAGATATTTTGTTACAGATTCAAGAGGATCGGTATTAATGGAAAATTCACTAATTAATTTATTACCGGAATAAACTTTATAATTTCCGGCTAAAATCGTTTTTTTGAAATTAATAAATTCCCGGTTTGATTGTTCATCAAGTTTAAAAAATTCTTCCGACTTATCCGGACGCACGATTTTAATTTGAGGAGAAGTTTGTGTCCCGATATTTAGATTTATTTCATCCCCAGCAGTATAACCTGATTCTTCCTTATCATTCGCAGCAAGATAGAAGATTGATTTATGCATCAAAGGTGCGAAAATATTTTTATACGGAAAATCACTCCAGCTTAGGACAGGTGCAGTATTGTACAAAAACACTTTCCCGTTCCCTATTTTATATTCACTTAGGAAAGCAGAACCGTCCACTAATGTTATTATGTTCTTGCCTTTTCCCTCATTGGTTATTCTGAAGTAGTGAAAAATTTTCGGCGATTCAATTCTATTCTGCTTATCTTTTTTAAGAAAAATATCCTGAAATAAAGGATGCTCGAGATCAACCTGCTCAAAATTAAAAGAATTATTTTGATTATTGATTTCTCCAACCGAGCTGGTTGGTGATGGAAGACCTAATGCTGAAGTAAGTTTGGCAAAATCCTCAGAGGTGGAATTTTCTCCGGGCATTAAAATCAATCCTCCTCCGTTTGAAAGATAAGATTTTAAAACACTTGTATTCGAAATATTCTTACTGCCTATTAGTACAATTACATCATAATCATTTAGGTTTAACGATGAAAGCTGGTCAAGATCTCTTTCCGTTATTTTAATTGTATTTTGATTCTGACCGGCAGTTAATGCTAACCTTATAAATTTATCATCACCGGAATTATCCGAAAAAATTGCCACCGGAATTTCGTCGGGAATATAGATATTTGTATATCTTTTGTTGTCCTGAAGGATATCATCATCCTCAATTTCGGCAAAGACATTAACATGGCCTGTTTTCTTTACAACCGCATCCATTTGAATAATCTTTGACTCTCCTGGCTGAAGGTTAACACTTTGCTGCGAGCTTCTCTCTCCATCAAGGAAAAGAGAAACCACAAGATTTTTAACCGGCTGTGCTGAATAATTAGTAACCGTAACACTAAAATTGACAGGTTTATTTTTCTCAAATATTTGCGTGTTAACTTTTAAATCACTTATTCCTATATTGAAAACATCATTCCCGGAATAATCGAAAGTGTATAGCTTTATTTTATCATTTAGCAATCTGCTGAGATCGGAAAGCGATTCTTTGTCGGCAAGTCTTCCTTTTTGAAAATCCGAAAGCAAATAAATTTCCTTATTGAAATTATCCGATTTGGAAAGAATTTCCGCCGCTTTAACAATCGAGTTATGCAGCATCCCGCTTACATCGGAAGGAGAGATTTTATCAACTTGTTTTGCCAAACCGGATAAATAGCTTGTCGGCCTTTCATCTCCTTTCCCATTTTCGGAAACCAAAAGCAGTGTGGCATCGTCGCCTTCCTGCAGTTGACCCAAAAGTTCTTTTATGGTTTCTTTTGCTTGATTCAGATAGGAACCTTTAGGGCCGACAACCGACATGCTGAAAGTATTATCAAGAATAAAAACTGCTGAAGTTTTTGCGGCTGAAGTAGTCCCTCCGATTGCTACCCCTTTCAATGTCGGCCTTGCAAAAGCGGTGACTATAAAAAGAATAATTAAAATTCTCAAAGTTAGAAGAAGCCATTGTTTTAATTTAAGTTTTCTAATTTTATTCTTCTGAAGCTCTTTGAGAAAAGCAAGAGTGCTGAAATCAACGCGTTTTAATTTCCTTAAATTTAACAGATGAATTAATACAGGGATCGATGCAGCAAGAAGCCCAAATAAAACTGCAGGATTAAGAAATATCATTTATAAATACTGTCTTTCAATTTTGGATTTTAATTATTTCAGAATTCAAAACCCGTTTAGAGGTTAATGAATTTTATAATAATCGACAGGCAAGATAAAAATATAATTCCTTTTTAACTACCATACATTTTTTACCTGAACGGAGTTGGTATGAATATTTTTTCTCCCAAATTATTAACTGAGATTAATAATGCTGCCGCAATAAGAATTACGGCAGCATTTGAAAATTAATTTTTATTCATCTGCGCAATTAAATTAAGAGCGCTTCCTGCCTTAAACCATTTAATCTGTGCCTCATTCATTGTTTGGTTCAACATGATTTCATCCTGAGATCCGTCCTTATGTTCGATAATCATTTTTAATTGTTTCTCAGGGGCAAGATCTTTTAAGCCTGTAATGCTGACCCTGTCGTCTTCTTTTATTTTATCATAATCTTTTGGATCGGCAAAAGTTAACGGAAGCATTCCTTGTTTTTTAAGATTTGTCTCATGAATTCTTGCAAAGCTTTTAACGATTATTGCCCTGCCGCCTAAAAACCTGGGTTCCATTGCAGCATGTTCTCGGCTTGAGCCTTCGCCGTAATTTTCGTCTCCGACAACAACCCAGTCGGTACCTTTAGCTTTATATTCACGTGCTACTTCCGGGATAGATTTATACTCACCAGTAAAAGTGTTTTTCGTTTTCCCGGCATCGCCTGTGAAAGCGTTTATCGCACCTATAAACATATTATTAGAAATATTATCCAGGTGCCCTCTGTATCTTAACCACGGTCCTGCCATTGAGATATGATCGGTTGTACATTTCCCTTTTGCTTTAAGAAGTACCGGCATTCCCGTTAAATCATTTCCATTCCAGGGAGTAAAGGGTGTTAAAAGCTGCAATCTTTCACTATCCGGTTTAACAACTACTTCAACATTTTGACCATCTTCAACCGGTGGAATGAATCCGTCTTTACCTTTTAAGAAACCGCTTGGCGGCAATTCCTCACCTTTGGGAGGATCGAGCTTAACTTTTTCTCCTTTATCATTAACGAGTTCATCCGTAACAGGATTAAACGATAATCTTCCTGCAATTGCCAAGGCAGTCGTCAGTTCGGGACTGGCGACAAAAGCCATTGTCTCAGGATTTCCGTCGTTTCGTTTCGCAAAATTCCTGTTGAATGATGTAACGATTGTATTTTTTTCACCTGTTTTCATATCCATTCTTTTCCACATTCCTATACAAGGACCGCAAGCATTAGCAAGTATCAATCCGCCAAAATCACTTAAGGTTTTCAGTTGTCCGTCCCGTTCAATAGTTGCTCTTACCTGTTCGGAACCGGGTGTAATAGTAAACTGAGCCTGGTTTTTCAAACCTTTCGACATAGCTTGTTTTGCGATGCTTGCTGAACGATCTATATCTTCATAACTTGAATTGGTACAACTTCCAATTAAACAAACGGAAATTTTATCGGGATAACCGTTTTCTTTCACTACTTCTTTCATCTTTGAAATTGGCCAAGCTTTATCAGGTGAAAACGGTCCGTTTAGATGAGGTTCCAATTCACTTAAATTTATTTCCACTACTTGATCAAAATATTTTTGAGGGTTTTCAATAACTTCTTTATCAGCAGTTAGTTCATCAGCCAAGCCTTCGCAAAGAGCAGTTACATCGGCACGATCAGTAATCCTCAAATAAGAAGACATCTTTTCATCGAACGGAAAGACTGAAGTGGTAGCACCTATTTCCGCTCCCATGTTGCAGATAGTTCCTTTGCCGGTAGCCGAAATCGAATTTGCACCTTCTCCAAAATACTCAACTATAGCACCGGTTCCACCTTTTACGGTCAATAACCCTGCTAATTTTAAAATTATATCTTTTGCTGAAGTCCAGCCGTTCATCTTTCCGGTAAGATGAACACCGATAAGCTTAGGCCACTTTAATTCCCACGGCATTCCTGCCATAACATCAACGGCATCCGCACCACCGACTCCGATTGCAATCATTCCCAAACCTCCGGCATTAGGAGTATGCGAATCTGTCCCTATCATCATACCTCCGGGGAATGCATAATTTTCCAAAATAACCTGGTGAATTATTCCTGCACCAGGTTTCCAAAATCCTATCCCATATTTACGTGATATACTTTCAAGAAAATCATAGACTTCCTTATTCTCTTCGGTTGCCCTCAGCAAATCATCTTTTGCTCCTACTTGTGCCTGAATAAGATGATCGCAGTGTACAGTTGCCGGAACAGCTGTAGTTTTTCGCCCGGCAGACATAAATTGTAAAAGTGCCATTTGAGCTGTAGCATCCTGCATAGCAACCCTATCCGGGGCTAACTCGGAATAATCTTTACCTTTAATTAACTCATTTTTAGCGCCGTCCCAAAGATGGGTGTACAATACTTTTTCAGCATAAGTTAACGGACGGTTCAATGCTTTCCTAACAGATTCCAGCTTTTCCCTGAATTCAGAATAAACTTTTTGTATCATTTCAAAATTTGCTGTCATTTTTTCGACCTTAATTTTAGTTACTCAAATATTTTTTATTCAATTACACAAAAATATTAAAAATTAAAGAACTTTTTGATGTTAATTATCGGTTGATCTTAATAAATTCTGATTTACCAAAAATATTATTAAATATTTTTTAAGATTTTGTACCATTTTGTTACTTGGGGTAAAATTTACAACCATACCGTAAAATGAGCTTTGTTTGAGGTAAATCCTTTTATAACAGAAAATTAAAGCATTCAAAATGGAATAAATTCCTTAGGTACTAAAATTGATAGAAATCTATGGTGCGAATGATCTTAATTTTCCACCAATTTCAAGAAATTATAAAATCATCTAAAAAGAATTTTTATAAAAAATATTAAGCAGAAAATCAAAATATTATGAACACCGGCCAAACTTTATTATCGTTAGGAGCATTTTTACTATTAGGAGTAATTATCTTAAGAGTCAATGGTAATCTTGCTATAACCGATAATGTTGTACTTAATACAAAATTTAGTGTTTTAGGCGTTTCACTTGCAAGTTCTTTGGTCGAAGAAGCAAGCAATAAATCCTTTGATCAGGCAACCGACGGGAATGCAGTTTCAAAATTAAATCAACTAACTGTTCCGGCACATTTAGGACCTGATAACGGCGAAACACTTTCAAGTTTTAACGATTGCGACGACTTTAATAATTATGATACAACAATAACCGATCTGCCTTCTGCACATTTTCATCTTCACTGTACTGTAACTTATGTTGATCCTTCAAATCCCGATGTCAGCGTAAATCATGCAACATGGAATAAAAAGATTACGGTTTACGCAACCTCTGCCTTATCAAGCGATACAATTAAAGTTGAATCAATCTTCAGTTATTTTTATTTCAGGTAGGAGGTAGAAAGTGGGTTATAGTACAATTTTAGATATTCTCGGTTCTATTATAATGGGCGGGCTGCTGATGCTTATTTTATGGCGGATGAACGCTTCGGCAACCGATAATAACTTTAACTACGGAGCGGAAGTCGCTTTACAGCAAAACCTGACGACCGTAGCATTAATTTTAGAACACGACTTTAGAAAAATAGGATACTGCAAAGATTACAATAAAATTTTCGATCCGTCGAAATCCATTCTCTATGCAGATTCAACCAGTATTAAATTTTTAACCGATGATAAAGACAATGGCAATTTGGATACTATGTATTATTATTTAGGCCCAACATCAGAGTTGACTTCAACTCCTAATCCAAGAGACAGACTTCTGCATAGGGTAATTAATGGGCAAACACATCTAGAAGCAAATTTGGGAGTTACAAAATTTCGACTGGTTTATTTTGGCGCTCTTGGAGATACCCTTACTTTGCCAATTGCACATCCTGGAAGCATTTCATTAATTGAGATAGATTTAGCGGTTGAAAATCCCTATGCATATAATAATGAATATTCACAGGCATTCTGGCGTCAAATCAGATTAGCCGCAAGAAATTTAAAAAATAGATAAGGAATAATTTTTATGGTAGGAAAAGCATCATTGTTTTTGGTTCTCGGATTCAGCTTGATATTTCTCGTTTTTGGTCAGAAATTCAGCAGCTTAGGTAATTCTGCCGTTGATAATATGACCAATTATTACAGCGAATCCGTTGCACATGACTGTGCGGCAAGCGGTGCAAATTTGGCCGCCAATCAATTATTTCTAGATCCAACCTGGCGAACTGGATTTACCAATCTTAGCTTAAACAACGGGACAATAAATGTTGCCGTAAACGAAATAGATCCTTTTCAAGATATCATTCAAATTGTTTCAACCGGAACTTTTAATGGAATAACCAAAAAGGTTACTGTTACTTTAAAGCCAAGTAAATTTTCAAAATTTGCATATTTTTCCGTTAGTGAAGGAGATAATATTTGGTGGATCGGAAAAGATACTGTTTGGGGTCCATTTCACACGCAAGATTATATGAGAGTTGAAAATCACCCTGTTTTTATGGGGAAGGCTACAACTGCAAAGAGCCTAATTTATTACACAAATAAAAAAAGTGATGAGCCACATTTTTTCAGCACTTTTGAAGATGGTCAAGATGAACCGCTGCCGACCGACGGATTAGCTCCAATTAAAGCCGCAGCTCAAAATAACGGCTTTTTTCAGCCGCTTATGAATGATACTGTTGTTACCGGAGGTAATAACGGCGGCGGATGGGGATGGAATAAACACCATCATACTACTACGACAATTACACCTGACACTGCATACATTACTTTTGTTAATGACAGTGTCCAAATTAAATTGGGATATGATAAGACTGCTCATACGTATTTAACTCACACTTTAGCACCCAACGGTGCTATTTATGTCGAAGGTATGGATGTGCGGTTAAAAGGAACAGTGCAAGGACAATATACGGTAGCTTCTGATTGTAATATCTATTTAGATGATGACATCGTTTATAAAAATAATCCAAATATCATTAACAACAATAATACAGACCTGCTTGGAATAGTTGCACAAAAGAATGTTATAATTACAGATAACAAAGCAAACCATAAAGACATAAATATAGACGCTGCAATTTATACGCAGGGCAGTTTTACCGCTGAAAATTATGACAACCTTCCCGTTTGCGGTAACATTAATTTGATAGGCGGAATTACTCAAAATGTCAGAGGTCCTGTGGGATTGTTCAACTATGGTGGAAATATTTCCAGCGGATTTGCAAAAAGATATGCTTATGATCAAAGACTCATGATCAGTTCACCGCCGTTTTTCCCGGGTACAGGACGTTTTGAAATAGTATCGTGGCTGGATGAATAAATTTTAAAATGGTTTTTATTTGTAAACGAAATAATTGAATTTATTTATTTTTAAAAAAAATATAAATTTCTGGAAGGATTTATAAACATGAGCCTAATTCAGGCTCATGTTTATTATTTTCTAAACAGAATGAAGAAATTATATATAAGGTTGGAATAAGTTGGACATAACAATTTTAGTTGTAGATGATGAGCCTGATTACCTGGAACTTATGAAGGGAATTTTAGAACAAGAGGGCTACGATAAAATATTAACCGAAACAAATCCCTTAAATGTCGATTCGATTTTAAAACAAAATAAAATTGATCTTGTTATTCTTGATATTTACATGCCGCAAAAAAACGGCATCGAAGTATTGGATGAAATTTTCCAAGCATATCCTCACATTCCCGTTATAATAGTTACAGCCGTAGATGAAGTAAATATAGCACTGAAAGCAGTTCATTTGGGAGCATATGAGTTTATAATCAAGCCCCCGGATGTTGACCGGCTTCTATTATCCGTTAGGAGAGCACTCAGTTACAAGCTATTGGAAAAAGAACGTGATACTTTGAGGAAAACTCTTCACGAGCCATATCACAAGAACAAGGCTTTTGACGACATCATTACAGATTCCTCTTTGATGCACAAAATATTTGAGCTTGTAGAAATTTTTGCACCTACAGATGAAACAATTTTAATTGAAGGGGAAACAGGTACCGGGAAAGACATGATTGCCGGAAAGATTCATGAACTTTCAACCCGAAGGACAAAACCTTTTGTAGCAGTAAATTTAGCATCAATATCATCAAGCTTGTTTGAAAGTGAATTGTTCGGACATGAGAAAGGTTCTTTTACCGGTGCAACAACGGAAAGATTAGGTTATTTTGAAACTGCAAACGGCGGGACAATTTTTTTAGATGAAATCGGCGAACTGCCGAAGGAATTACAGGGCAAACTGCTTAGAGCAATTCAGTACGGTGAAATATTCAGAATCGGAAGCACAACCCCTGTTCGGCTCGATATTAGAATTATAACCGCAACCAATAAGGAATTAATCCGTGAAGTTGAAAGCGGGGATTTCCGTGCAGATTTGTACCATAGATTGAATCGTGGATTCATTCATCTTCCGCCTTTAAGAAATAGGGGGAATGATGTAATCCTTCTTGCAAATTACTTTTTAAATGCAGGCAATAAAAAATATAATAAAAATATATTGGGCTTTTCAAATATAGCTTTAGAGCTTCTTAAAAATTATGATTTTCCCGGTAATGTAAGAGAACTTGAAAATATGATTTTTAACGGCATCGTGACAACTAAAAGCGATAGCTTTATTAATGATTTTGATATTCCCAAAAAAATCCTAATTAAAAAGTACGAAAAAATTCAGGGTGATTTGTTGGTTACTATTGATGAAATCATTAAAAGACATGTAATAATGATAACCGAATATACGGATGGAGATCTCAATAAGGCAGCAGCTATACTTGGAGTTAGTGAAAGAACCGTACAAAGAAGATTGAAACAAATCAGGGAAAGCTAAGACAAATTTGGTGCAAGCGACAAACATGACGCCAATAATGTCGCTTACCAACATGAACTTCATATCAACAATTTAAATTATCCCCAAATAAACATTAAATAAAGCATACAATTAGCGGCATTAAAGTTGGCTATTATATTGTCAATAAAAAGAGTAGGAGAATAAATCCCAATGTCCAATATACAACAATTCTTAGTCCTTGGTGGGATGCTGATACTTTCTTTAACTTCTCTGCGTTTTAATACGGCAGTCCTGGAAACCACTTCGGTTGAAGTGCAAAATAAAGTTTACTTAACCGCCTTTTCGTTAGCCGATGACATGATAGAAGAAATAAAAGGAAAAGCTTTTGATGAAGCGACAATTCAATTTCCTACAGCAACCGGCAATTTAACTTTACCGGGAAGCCTGGGTCCGGATTCTGCGGAAGTTTACCCATACTATGATGATGTAGACGATTATAACGGTTTTGCAAAAACAATCAGCGCTCCTCATGCTGAAGACTATCATATAGACTGCAGAGTAACTTACGTGAGTTCTTCATCTCCCGATACGGAAGTAAATTATAGAACTTACTATAAGAAAGTAACTGTAACGGTCGGGAGCCCATATTTAAATCATACGATATCAGAATCATTCATCTTTACACTAAAATAAAATGAGCGCATTAATAGACATTATAGGTTCAATGGTTATAGGGGCAATGGTAATGATGATATTTATCAATCTAAATATTGCCAAATCCAATGAACAATATTCATCCAATTCAGAATTGCAGCTTCAGCAGAATGCAAAAACCTTGGCCGATATGCTCGAATATGATCTGCGAAAAATCGGTTATAATTATACAGGTAATCCATTCATCACGACCGATTCCTCTAAAATTTCTTTTTATGCCGATATAGATAACAACGGCATTATAGATAAAGTAACTTATCTAACAGGTAGTCCTTCCGAAGTTAGTTACACGAGCAATCCGAATGACAGAATTTTATACCGGGTAGTTAATACAGATACATCAAAAGGTCCATCATTAGGAATCACCAAACTTCAATTCGATTACTTCAATTCAGTCGGTAAAAGAACTGCCGTACAGGACAGTATTAAATATATAAAAACAGAAATATGGGTTGAAACTCCTGAAAAGGTTGATAAAACTTATCCGTTTACCTACTGGGAATTCACAATAAATCCAAGGAATTTATAAAATGGGAAAACAAATAATAATTCTAGCTGCCGGAATGGCAATATTAATTTCAATTTTAATTGTATCTTTGAATGCAAATACAAGCCAAGCAATAGATACAACGACGAATTTTTACAAAGAACAACAGGCAAGAATAATAGCGAATTCCGGAGTTGAAATTTACCTTGAGAAGTTGAGAAGAAACAAATCATTGTCGGGAACTTTCCTGAACAACAGCTTGATGGACGGATCGTACGATATCTATATTAGCGGGCCGGACACTACGTTGAAAATCAAATCCGTCGGGAAATATGATGATAAAGTTCACACAACCTTTGTTAAAGCAAAAAGAAACCCCATAACCATGCCTGACGTTAACTCTGCACTTTACATTTCTTCACAAAGTATGACCCTTAAATTGAGCGGCAACCTGGATATTAACGGTAATGATATAAATATGAACGGGTGGCTGGGAACAGGTTCTCCTCTTCCTGGCATCGGTGTAGATCAGGCTTCGGATAGCGCCTATATTGTTGATAATATAAAACCAAAAATCTCCAATTCTATAAAAGGTGAAGGCGGCCCTCCGAGCGTTCACCCTATTAACGACAGCACTAATTGGGAACAACTTACGGATAATATTATTTTTGCAGCCGATAACACAATTCCGGCAGGGACTTATTCAGGTGGTACATTCGGCACTGCATATCAGCCCCAAATAACGTATGCAAACGGTGATGTTCATTTTACTGGTAACTTAACGGGCTTTGGAATTATGGTTGTAAACGGCGATTTAACTTTAAGCGGAACATTCAACTTTTACGGAATTATTATTGTTTACGGTCAATCAAGCATTACTACAGATATTGTTGGAAACGCGGGTATATACGGAGGTTTAATACTCATTGGAAAAAATGTGGATATTAAAGCTACAGGCAGCTCTTCAATTTATTATAGCAAACAAGCCATCGATAATGCAAAAGCAAACCTTAAATCCTCAAGGTTCACAATTGTAAGCTGGTGGGAGTAAAAAATCATTTAACTCCGTCAAGCTATAAAGTCGTCGTTACGAATCAATAAGAGAACTGCTGATTGAGGTACTATTAAAAATTTTTCTTTCTCAAATTCAATTTCGAATGCTTCTTTGCGAAGAAAAATTGCTAAATCGCCTTCTTTAGCCTGGAGCGGAATATATTTTACGGAATCTTTGGCTTCTTTCCATGGTTCATCTTCTATATTTGCAGTTGGATAACCAGGACCTGATTTAATAACATACCCGCTTTGAATTTTTTCTTTTTCGGAAACTCCGGGAGGTAAGAATAATCCACTCGAAGTTTTTGAAGCTTCTTCTTCAGGTTTGATGAGAATTCTATCACCAACCACAACAAATCTATCTATATTTTTCAAACTTAAAGCCATTTTTTATAATTATTTTATTGGTACAAATATATCAAATCAAAGACAAACATTGTACCAAAATAGCATTCTATTGATTCAATTTATAACTAATGAATATTTTACAATAAACTTAGTAGGACTATTTTATTTTACAGCTTGTTGGGATGATGGTTAAAATCCTAAATTCAGTTTCTCGTTAGGATCGCATTAATTAACCCTAATTTAATTATAAAAATCGAATAACTTAATAAATGGAATGTTATTTATAAATTTGTATCGAGAATTACTTGGTTTTATTATTATACATTTTTAAAAATTAAGATTTAAAAACAATAAAATTTAAATGAAAAAAGTTTTATTCATAACTTATTTTTGGCCTCCTTCCGGCAAGGCAACAATTCATTGGCCGTTAAAGATTATAAAGCATCTTCCCGAATTCGGATGGCAGCCTTCTGTTTTAACCGTTGAAGAGGAAACATTTACACAAAAAGATGAAAGTCTGTTAAAAGAAATCGATCCGAATCTTACGGTAATTAAATCAAGTGCATTGGAACCATTTGATATTTACAGGAAGTTTATCGGCAAGAAAAAAGATGAACAGCTAATTGCGTCAGAGACAATCTCAAAAGAAAATAAAAATTTAGCACATAGAATTTCAATCTGGATCAGAATGAATATTTTTGTGCCCGATGCAAGAGTCGGTTGGTATTTTACTGCAGTAAATGCAGGGAGTAAACTTTTACAAAAAGAAAAATTCGATGCAATTATTTCCATCGGCCCGCCGCACAGTTCGCATTTAATCGGGTTAAGGCTTAGCAAAAAATTTAACATTCCTTACATCCCGGTATTAATCGATCCGTGGGTTGATATTATTTATTACAAAGATTTTAAAAGAAGCAAGCCAACATTAGCCGTAGATAATTATTTCGAAAAGAAAGTTCTCCGGGATGCAAAAGAAGTAGTTTTCGTTACACAGACTACCGAGAAGGAATATTTAAAGAAATATAAATTCTTAAATGAAAAGTCCCATGTTCTTTACTGGGGTTATAATGAAGAAGATTTTCAGATGGATGATGGAAGACCGAAGATGGATGATGGAAGATGGATGATGGAAGATGGAAAACGAAAAACAGAGGAAATAATTCTTCATGCAGGAAATATCTTTGATTATCAAAATCCGAAAAATTTCTGGAGTACTATTAAAGAAGAAATAGACAAAGGAAGAAAATTAAAATTAGAATTCATCGGAACGGTTGGACCGGAGATAAAAAAATCAATATCAGAAGTAGGACTTGATTCATTTACGGAATACAAAGGGTTTTTACCATACAAAGAAATGCTGAGTGAGATGATGAAAGCTTCATACCTATTAGTTTGCGCATCTGAGAAACGCCATGTCCCTGGAAAATTATTCGAATATTTAAGAAGCGGCCAACCGATAATTGCTTTTGGTGAGGACAATGAAGAGGTTAAAGAAATTTTGAAGAACGCAAATGCAGGGATGATGTTTGGATATGCTGAGAGTGGAAGGAGATTTTTTAGTAATTTAATAAAATTCAAAACTGATTTAACGATAGTGAGTAAATTCGATAGGGAGAGAATAACAAAAGCTCTGACAGAAATAATAAAATAATTCTCTACATTTGATAAAATTGTAAAGATAAAAATGCCCCTCGTTTTAGGGGCATAAATTTTTTAATTAATTTTTCTTGTTAAACAAATTTCAAGATCATTGTTGTAAGGATCAACACCTGTATAGTAGACTCTGCTTTCATTATTATCTTTAATAAATGACGGATACAAAATTTTTACCCAATCATTATTGCAGTCTTCTGTTCCGAAGAAAGGATTATTTTCGTTTTTAGTCCATGCAAACCCATCAGATGAATATGCAAATCCTATTGCCGTATTTGTTTGTTTAACTCCTTCGTAAACCATAGTAAATTGATCATTTTCATAAATTACAGAAGGATATGCAACGCCAGTTCCTTCCCAGGGCTCTGTATTCGTCATAACAGGATTACCGGAATATTTCTGCCAGGTAATTCCATCCGCTGATGTAGCAACACCTATTTGAAAAATGTATCCACCATAAAAATCTGATCTTCCTGTATAAAATAAGTAATAAATATTATCTTTTTTTACAATCGATTGAGGGCAAAGATGAAAATCCCAATCACCCCCTGTTAAGATTGGATTTCCAGCGTATTTTGTCCAATTAACTCCGTCTGAAGAAGTAGCAAGACCAATATCCCATACTCCTTCGTTATCAGCCCATCCCTGATAATACATTTTATAAACACCATCTTCTTTAATTACAGGACCCGGAGTAGCACGCCAAGAATCCCAATTTCCTGGCGGACCTGGGAATAATATGGGTGTATTGCTATATCGTGTCCATGACAACCCATCACTGGAATATGCGTAAAATCCATAACCAACACCACTTTCAGATAATCCAACATACCACATCTTGTAATTATTATCATCTTTTAAAACAAAACATTCCCCTACTCCATGAATATCATAAATTGTATTAAAATTTGTAACTATCGGATTATTCTGGTAATCAGTCCAGGCGGTGTTTTGAGGTGTTCCCCAGCCTACATGAATATATATATTTCCAAATCCATTACCTGTTGGTGTTAATGTTAAATAAACCTGTGTTGTTACTTCAGCTAATATTGTTACATCTGTCTCTCCGGTATACACAGCTGTCGAACTTTCATCCAATGCATTTACAGTTAAATGCCAATCTCCTGCAGCTATATCATTTATCGTTACATCAGCAGTTGTATCTGATATAAGATTTAATGATGCCGATAATGTATCATAACCCTCGCGAGTTAAATAAGCATCAACTTCAACGACATTTGCCGGCTTATTTTCTCTATCTATTTTTAATAAAATATTTCCTTTACTATTTTGATTCGCTTGTGTGGGGATGTTAGATTTTTGTGAACATCCGACAAGGAGAAGAAGAAGAACAATAGAAACGATAACTGTTATTTTCATTTGAACCCCTTACTGTTAAAAAATTACCCAATTGTTATATATATTTTAAATCAATTAAACGAAAATTACAAGGGAAATTTAATCTTTGATATAAATTCTTATTTTGAGATATAACTCGAATTTTGGAAGAAAAATTTAAAATCTACATTGAATCCTAAAAAAATTTTTACGAAGTCTTAAATTATTAAATCTTAAAATCATTAAAGTTTCACTTATGTGGGAGGGAAACATAAAAACTTTAATACTTTCCTTAATACTTACCTTTTTGATAAGTAGTGTTATTTTTTCTCAATGGACAGTACAAAACACTCCGACAAATGATAGATTACGTAGTATCGATATTATTGATTCATCCAATTGCTGGGCTGCAGGTAATAATGGAACCATTATTCGAACTACTGACGGAGGAACTAATTGGACTCTTGAAAACAGCGGTACTTCGAAGGGACTTTACTCTATTCAATTCCCGTCAGGCAATATAGGATGGGCAGTTGGTGATAACGGAAGAATTTTACATACAACTAATGATGTAAGCTCTGTTGAATTGACCTCTTTCATCGCCGATGTCTCAAACAATAGTGTCATTCTTAATTGGGAAACTGTAACCGAAACCAACAATAAAGGTTTTAAAATTGAGAAAGCTAACAGTCAAATGTGAAAAATCAAAATCCGCCTACCGGCGAGGCTGGTTGGGAAAACATTGGATTAGTAGCCGTCCACGGAACATCAACTAAACATCAAAATTATTCCTTTGTTGATAAAAATGTTGTTTCAGGAAATTATGTTTACCGATTGAAACAAATTGATTTTGATGGTACTTATTCATATTCAAAAGAAATTGAAATAGATGTAAATATTCCTATAAAATTTAATCTCAGGCAAAATTATCCAAATCCGTTTAACCCATCCACAACAATTAAATATTCAATTAAAAATCCCGGATTGGTTTCACTAAAAGTTTACGATGTTTTGGGTAATGAGGTTGCATCGCTTGTGAATCAGATTCAGCAAACCGGAACTTATAAAGTTA
>CAZKUR010000065.1:0-21626 GCA_964556005.1 uncultured Ignavibacteriaceae bacterium
TCCTTCCATAATTGCATGCAAGGCGGTTAAACACATTTTAAAAGTTTTGCAGGAGAGGTAAAATTTTTTTAATTCCGTGAAGCTGCTTCATATAATCCATCACTATAAAGATAAATCGGAAATCTGGATAACTGCAAACGCCGTTTTGGATGCCTGGAGATACCGGAAACAATTCCATTCGAATTTATTATCCCAATAAATACAATATAAAAAAATTATCAGATACCATATTTTTTCTGAATTATCTGTTTTATATTATTAGACAATTAAATTTTATTTATTTTATATTCGTAAAAGTATTACACTCATTTTTTCTCGGTGCTTTATTTGAAAAAACCTATTTACAAAACAGAGGACTGATTTGAAAAAGTTTGAGACTGAAGTACACCTGAACCGCGAAATGACGTTGATGGACATCACTCTTATCGGCGTCGGTGCGATGATTGGTGCGGGCATTTTTGTACTAACCGGAATTGCAGCAGGAGTTGCCGGTCCTGCTTTAATTATAACTTTTTCATTAAACGGAGCAGTTGCCCTTCTTACGGCGATGTCTTATGCTGAACTTGGATCATGCTATCATGATGCAGGCGGCGGTTATCTTTGGGTAAAAGAGGGGCTGCCAAAATGGAACGGATTTATTTCCGGCTGGATGAGTTGGTTTGCACATTCAGTTGCCTGCAGCTTATATGCTATCGGATTCGGTGCATATTTCCACCTTGTGTTGAATGAGTTTAATATAGCAATGCCGCATTTCGGATTTTTAGCTCCGGAGAAAATTTTGGCTGTGATTGCTGCACTTCTATTTGCATATATAAATTTCAGGGGTGCCTCAGAGGCCGGGAAAGTAGGTAACATCGTTACAATTACAAAAGTGATTATCCTTTTAATTTTTGTTGGTTTTGGTATAAATTTTATTTTCCACAAACCGGATTGGCAAGCTGCATTTTCTAATTTTTTACCCAATGGATGGAGCGGAGTTTTTAAAGCTATGGGATTAACCTTCATTGCTTTCGAGGGTTTTGAAGTTATTTCTCAATCATCTGAAGAAGTTAAGAATCCTAAAAAGAATATTCCGCGTGCAGTCTTTCTATCTTTAATAATTGTACTACCGATATACCTGCTTGTTGCTTTTACCGCAATTGGTGCAGTCAACCCGCACGGTATGACACCCTGGGATTATTTAGGCTCGAAAAAGGAAACAGCACTTGTTGAAGTTGCAAAAATGCTTTTTACCGGCGGAGGTATAATGCTTCTTGTAGGCGGTTTGATTTCAACAATGTCGGCTCTTAACGCAACCGTTTATTCATCTTCGCGCGTTGCATTTGCTATGGGAAGAGATCGAAACTTTCCTACTTTATTTAGTAAGGTACATAAAAAGAAATTTTCACCTCATTATGCAATTCTTTTTTCTTTAATTATTATTGTTTTCATGGCGGTTTCATTACCGGTAGAAGATGTTGCAAGTGCAGCAGATATTATGTTCCTGCTCCTCTTCCTGCAGGTCAACATTACTCTTATTAAATTACGTAAAAAAAGACCTGACCTCGACAGAGGATTCATTACACCGTTATTTCCTTATATAACTATTGCTGGAATTATTGCACTTCTGTTCCTGGCCGTGTACATGTTTAATTACAGCCCTATTGCATGGATAATTACAGGATGCTGGATAGGAATCGGGCTTTTTGTTTATAAAGTTTATGCATCCGGGAGGGAGATTGAATTTGCAAGAAAAGTCAGAACTCTTCGAAAACTTGAGAAAAAGGAGTATAAAATTCTTACATGTTTGGCAAATTTCAAATCCGTTGAAAGCTTAACAAGAGTTACGGAAGTTATTGCCAGAAAGAATAACGCAGAGGTTTTGCTGCTGCATGTGAATGAAGTAGAAGAAGGAAACCCGCTTGTTGTCGGCCTTCAGTATACCGAACAGGTAAAACCGCTTTTTGAAAAAGCCGAAAAATTGTTAACCGAATCGAATATTCCTTTCCGTTCTATTATAAATGTATCGCATAGAATTTCTCTCGGAATTTTACAAACCGCAGAAGATGAAGAATCAAATTTTATAGTTTTAGGCAGGGAAAAAAATCCTACTTTCCTGGAAAGATTTTTCTCATCGGTAATCGACAGCGTAATCCAGAGAACACCCGGTGAGGTAGCGGTTTTGCATGGTGAGTTGCCTGACAAAAAGATTGAGAAAATATTAATTCCGTTCGGCATAGATATCCATACCAATTTAGCTGCTGAAATAGCACCTGCTTTTATCGATTACTTCAAGTGCAAGATTACAATTGTATTGGTGTTTGACCCGGACATGAATGAAAAAGAAAGAGGGATAAGAAAACAGAAAGCAGAAGAAATAATAAAAGAAAATTCGTTAAATGCAGAGTTGAAAATTCTTAATGATGTTGATATACTCGAAGGTATAATAAAAGAATCTGCTGATTTCGATTTAATTTTAATGGGAGGGCGAACCGGCGATTTTATGGAATTATTATTCGGAAGATCTTTAGTCCAGGAAATAACCGAACAAACAAGTTGCCCGGTTCTTTGGGTAAAAGAATTTGAGGAGCGTGAATCATTTATAAAGCTTCTCTTTAAACCTATTAAAAGCGGAGTTGAAGAATGAGCATTATACTGGAAAGTCCCTTTATAGAATTAGGGCAAAAAATATTGGATTATTTGCCGAACTTACTGGCGGGCCTTGTTTTGCTCGTCATAGGCTGGATAGTCGGATGGCTTATAAAGAGAATAATTGTTCAGCTCCTAAATGCGCTTAAGTTTGAACGAATGTTCCTTCGCCTCCGTTTCCGGCAGGCACTTTCAAAAGGGGATATCAGGTTTGCCATTTATAATTTTACCGGAAATATTGTTTTCTTCCTGATATTTTTAATCTTTTTGAATTCCGCCATGGACGTAATGAACCTGACGGTTTTATCCCAGCTTATCCAGAAAGGTGTGAATTTTTTTCCAAAGCTGTTTATTTCATTGATTATTTTAGGATTGGGATGGCTGATAGGAAACAGGGTCTCAATCATGGTTCATTCGGCTTTAATAAAAGAGAATTTTCCAAAGCAGTCCTTAATTGCAAGATTTGTAAAATTTGTGATTATACTTTTCTTTTCCGCATTGGCATTGGCGGAACTGGATATAGCAATTGAAATAGTTATTATCGGGTTTACGACTATTATGATTACATTAAGTGCGCTTACAATTGTCGTAGCTTTTATGGGAAGGAAAAATTCAATGCAAAAGTTTTTTGAAGAAGGCGATCAGAATTAGTGAAAATAAAAAGTGTGATATATTTGAAATTATTCTGAATAATTTGATAATTCAGCGTTATACCTTTTGGGTTATTATTTTTTAGCTGATAATTACAGCCTATTTTTTAATTTTTAACATTTAATTATAAAGTATGAATAAATAAAGGAGCATTTTAATGCGCAGGATTAAATATTCAATATTTTTTTTAGGATTGGCATTTTTAATAACTTCTTGTGCAAAAAAAGAGGTAATTAAAGGTACGTTTTCTTACAATCCGGAACAGCCGAAGCAGGGAGATAAAATAACAGTTTACTATAACCCTGATTCTACAAATTTAGCCGGGATTGACTCGGTAACTCTCGAAGCATATTTGTACGGCGTTGGTATAGATAATACAATCGAATACCCGATGAAAAAAGAAAATAAAATTTGGACGGCAGAATTTTCTACAACCGATTCGACCCGCGGTGTATTAATAAAATTTAAACATAAAGAGGATGTTGATAATAATAACAAAAAAGGATATTCGATTTTTATATTTAAAAATGGGAAACCTGTTCCCGGTGCATATGCAGGCCTGGCAAGTGCAATAAATACATGGGGTTCGTATTACCTTGATATGGACCGAGACGCTGAGTTGGCCGACGATTATTTCAAAAAGGATTTTAAACTGCATCCTGAAATTAAAAATGAATATTTAGATGCATTTTTAAGTGTGAACAGCAGACTTAATAAAAGTAATTCGGACAGCTTGATAAAAATGGAATTGCAAACCCTTGAATCGCAAAATCCTCAAAGTGAAAAAGAGTTGACCTTACTTGCAAACTGGTACACAAAATTAAAGGTGCCGGATAAAGCAGAACAGTACAAAAAAATCATTGAGGAAAAATATCCTAACGGCAAATATGCTCAACGGCAGTTGTTTAATAAATTTTATACTGAAAAAGATATAGATAAAAAATTATCCCTTGCAAAAGAATATGAGAAGCAGTTCCCAAAAGGTGATTATCTCGAAACTATATATGACTTAATTGCAAATTATTACAGGGATACAAAAGATTACAAAAAAGCAGTTGAATTCTTAAAAGATAATCCTGAAAAACCGAGTACATACCGATTTTATGCTGTAGCTTCGAAAATGGCTGATGAGAATGCCAATTTAAAAGATGCTTTGCATATTGCTGAAATAGGTGTCGATCGAAGCAGAAATGAAATTATTACTCCTAAAGGTAAAAAACCAAAATGGGAATCAAATAAAGAATGGAAAAATGACAGGGAATATATTTTAGGACTAAATTTATATGCTTACGGCGAAGTTCAAACTAAATTAAACAACGATGAAGAAGCATTAAAGGCTTTGGCCGAGGCAGTGAAACTTACTAATGATGAAGAAGGAGATTTGAATGAACTGTATGTTCAAACTCTTTCAAAAACAGGTAAAACGGATAAGATATTAACTATAGTTCCCGAATTCATTAAAAACGGGAAAGATACTCCCGGTATGCATGATATTCTTAAAAAAGCTTATATAACAAAAAACGGCAGTGATAAAGGTTACGATGATTTTTTAGCAAAGTTTGAATCTGCAGCTAAAGAAAAAATGGTTAAGGATCTTAAAAAAGAAATGGTTGATAACCCGGCACCTGATTTCTCACTTACGGATCTTAACGGAAATAAGGTAAGTCTTTCACAATTAAAAGGTAAAACCGTTGTATTGGATTTTTGGGCAACCTGGTGCGGACCGTGTAAAGCATCTTTTCCTGGAATGCAAAAAGCTGTACAGAAATATGCAAACAATAACAACGTAAAGTTCTTGTTTGTAAATGCGTGGGAGAATGTTCCCGATAAAAAGAAAAATGCGGAAGATTTTATCAAGAAAAACAAATATCCTTTTCAAGTACTTTTAGATGAGCAAAACAAAGTAATTGACAGCTATAAAGTTAGCGGCATCCCGACTAAATTTATCATTGATAAAGCCGGAAATATTAGATTTATGAAGGTTGGTTTTTCCGGAAATACCGACCAGATGGTTGATGAAATTTCACAAATGATTTCAATGGTAAATTGATTTACTTTTTTCAGATTCGATTAAGCCGCAGAATTTTTCACTGCGGCTTTTTTTATGGAACCGGACAGACTCCCAGACTCATCTGCCATATAAATGCACCTACTATAAGCAGAATAATTACAATCTTTAATATCAGCTTAGCTATTTTCATTTGTTTTTAATCATCTGCAAATTGCTGCCAATGCATATCCAACATTGAGAATCGTTCTACGAGCATCCGTCAAATAATTTCGTAGGTTAGTATAAAAATAATGTCAAAAAAATATCTTCTTCTTTCTATTTCCAATGAGCCAGCAGACGCTTACCCAAAAATATCCTATCGCCCAGCCTGCGATCACCTGGTTTGGCGAATGCGCGCCTAAAAATATTCTGCTGATGCCTATTATTAAAGGCAAAATAAATCCAACACTGTAAAATAGAAGTATAATATTACGGTTCCTTTCCCTTCTACTGAAAAAGTAAGCGGAAGTTAGGTAGAAAATTACAGAAACCATTGCATGGCCGCTGGGGAAGGCATTTTCATTTACTAAAAACAGTTTAATAAAATTAAATGTCGGATTTTTTGCAAATATGGTTTTGACTATTAAACTGAAAATTCCACCCCCTATAATTACTAATAGATAAGGTTTCAAAATTTGCTGATATGATTTTTGATACATGTAAATAGAGATGAGTAATAAAAATAAAAGGATGGTTGGCCCAGAACCGAACGATGAAAAATCGCTCATTAATATAACCAGCCATGCAGGGCCGTAAATATCGCTCCATTTATTATATCTGCCGAATGAATTCACTAAAAAATTTTTATAACCGTATGTTATTTCCGAAAAATATCCTAATACACTTGCAGTGAAAATTAATACGCTGAAAATGGCAATAAGAAATGCAATAATGGTTTGCAATTGTTCATCACGGACATGGGGTTGATATTTTTTTTTGTAAAATGAGTGATGTTTCATCAATTAAGATAAAAGTTGGATAATTTTTTCAAAAACAAATATATAACTTTTAGACATCTTTCTTAAATGATATATACAGCTTCAAAATGGAAATATTCCGTTTCTAAAGCAGGTATAACAACTATTTTTCAGTAATAATTTTTTTTAAAATAAACGTAAAAATTTAAATTGCTTATTGACTATTAAACCGATTAATCATAACTTTTACTAAAGTTCTTTATTCTTATTGAAGGTTTCTGTATTAACTTTAATTCAAGGAGGCCATGCTATGAAAAAGTTCTACTTCATTCTTTCTTTTCTCTTTGTTTCTACTTTTCTTCTAAAAGCTCAAGACGGTTTAAGTATCTGGACGACAACAACAACTGCAGTTGGTCCAGTTTATGCGATGGCAATTGATCCGTCAAACAGCGACATAATGTATACAGGCAGTTCTACTTTAGGCGTCTATAAAACAACGGATGCCGGAGCAACCTGGAATGCTGCCAATACCGGATTATTAAATACTGCTGTATTATCTCTTGCAATATCGGCATCTAACCCTCAGGTTATTTATGCAGGTACAAATAGCGGGACAAACGACGGTGTTTATAAATCCACAGATGGCGGAGGAAACTGGACCCGTTTAATAAACGGAATCCAGGAAACATCCAGAGGTATTCAAGCTATTGCTGTTGACCCTACGAATCCGGACGTTGCTTATATAGCTGTTTTTGATGGATTATCCGACTCACCCGTCGGTTTATATAAAACTACCGATGGAGGTACAAACTGGAATCCGTCAATAAATGGTATTGGAGCCATTAAGAATTTTCTTTCTATAGCTATAAGCCCATCAGATCCTAATGTTATATTTGTCGGAACTTCATTTGCAGTTGCTACCAGCAGCGGTCCATCTACAATTTACAGATCAACCGATGCCGGTGCGAATTGGGTTGAAGTTAATAACGGGTTGCCAACAGATCCAACCGATATCAATCCTGTTAGGACGTTAACTATCAGTTCTGCAGACCCGAATGTTGTTTTAGCGGGCTTATTTGTGAACAGTGCCGATCTTCTTGGTGGTCTCTATGTTTCAACAAATGCCGGCGGAACGTGGGTAAGGAAATGGGACGGTGCTCCTCAGACTGTTGGTACATTACTCAGATCATGTGCAATAAAACCCGGTTCAACACAGGATTTCTTTGTCGGACTTGATATCGGAACTTTAACGCAAATAGGAGTATGGGCAACTACCGACGGAGGAACTACATGGTCTGATTTCAACGGCGGTACAATGCTGACTACTTATCAAATTAGAGCTTTGCAATTTAAAGGAACTAACCAGCCGACTCTTTATGCAGGATGTTCTTCAACTCCGGGTTCGGGAGTCTATGAATATACTTTTCCGGCCGTACCTGTTGAATTAACTTCCTTTACAGCTTCAGTTGACGGCAATTCGGTGTTACTCAAGTGGTCAACTGCAACAGAGACAAACAATAGAGGTTTCAATATTGAACGAAGTAGCGGAACCGGAAATTGGGCTACAATTAATTTTGTACCTGGAAATGGAACTACAACCGAAACGTCAAACTACAATTATGTTGATAACACGGTATCTACAGGGAAATACACTTACCGGTTAAAGCAAATTGATTTTGATGGAAGCAGCCAGTACAGCCCTGAAGTAAATGCAGATGTAGTATATGCAAACAGCTTCACTCTTTCACAAAATTATCCAAATCCTTTTAATCCCAGTACTACAATAAATTATACTCTTCCATCGAACAATTATGTTACTCTAAAAATATTCAATGTACTTGGTGAAGAAGTTGCAACTCTTGTGAACGAGTATAAAGGACAGGGAAGTCATAGTGTACAGTTTAATGCAAGCAGGTTAAACAGCGGTGTTTACTATTATACAATAACAGCCGGAAGTTTTCATCAAACTAAAAAGATGATGCTGCTGAAATAAATATTTATGCAACCTTCGAGATCAGCTCTTCTTATTGCGACGGGCGATCTCGAAGGTTTTGCTAAAATTCTTATACATTGTTTGTGGCAACTTTCAAGGTTTGTGCGGCAAAAAGTGCTGAGTAACTTTGAAAGTTAGTCTAAACTTAACCTTGTATGTTTATGGAAAATGTTCTTTAAGAAATCCTGCCGTAATTCATGCTGTGAAAAAAGTATGCGCCGAACATAATAATTAGGAATATATACAGGGCTAATAATATTATCGAAATAATCATCAAAACTTTTTGAATGAAGAAAAATCTTCCCTGTCTTTCCAATGCAATTTCCAGCATCCTTTCGTCGCTTGAAGTTAAATAGCCAATAAAAGAGTCCGACGATTCTCTTAAACGTAAACCACTAATGATCATCGGAATACCGAAAAGAGCGCCGACAATTGTCAAAGAGTATAATGCTCCGATAATAATATAAAATAGTCCGACGAATCCCATATCGTCAGTCATTTTATTTATTGTGAAATGCATCATCGTCGAGATTTTATTCTGTTCGTCCATAAATTCCTCGTTCTTATGAAAATTATTTAATTTTTAATCAAAGATATTTCATGATTCAAACAAACACAATTATTTTTTAACAAAAGCTAATACTTTGATATTTTTTGATGCTCTTACAGTGATAAATATAATTTATTAGGAACCTTTTATGTTAAATTTAGTAAACGAATATAAATTAATTATTATTCCTTCTGTTCATTTGAAGTAAAAGTAATTTTAAATACTAAATTTCTTTCATTCCGTTTTAATATTAATAATAGAGGAGGATCTAACCTCATGAAAATTTCCGCAGTTATTATAACTATTCTTACATTGTTTTCTTTAAGCGTTTATTCTCAGGAGAATAATCACAAATCTCTGTTCGTAACTGTTTACAATGATAACCTCGGAGTTATCAGGGATATACGAAGCATGAATATAAAGAAGGGAACATCAACAATAGAGCTCTCCGATGTCGCTCAGCAAATAGATCCGACAAGTGTGCATATAAAATTGAACGGAGAAGTTTTGGAACAGAATTACCAGTATGACCTTGTTAGTTTTGATAAAATTTTACAAAAGTATGTTGATAAAGATGTTCAACTAATCGATGAAAAAGGGGAATCGGTTTCGGGAAAGCTTCTATCAAGTACATCCGGCCAAATTGTTCTACAGAAAAAAGACGGCGGATTGCTGATGATTCCTAGTACGTCTAAATACAGATTTTCTGTCGGCGAGCTTCCCGAGGGTTTAATTACAAAGCCAACATTAGTGATGCTTGTAAAATCTTCTTCAAGCGGAAATCAGGATGTGGAAGTTTCATATCAAACAAGCGGCATGAAATGGCATGCAGAGTATGTAGCAGTACTTAATAAAGATGATTCCAAACTGGATTTAAATTCATGGGTAAGCATCGACAACAATTCCGGTACAAGCTATAAGAATGCTAATTTAAAGCTTGTTGCAGGGGAAGTAAATAGGGTTCAGCAGGGAAATTATTATCCTCAAGCTTTGGACGGAATGCGGAAGGGACAGAATGCCACAACAGTGCCGCAATTTCAGGAGAAAGCTTTTTTTGAATACCATATTTATAATCTTCAGCGGCCGACAACTATAGCAAATAACGAAACTAAACAAATTTCCCTCTTTGAAGCTCCGGGAATAAAAGCTGTGAAAAAATATTTTTACCGCAGCGGCGGATATTATTACAACAATAATTCAAATAGTCAGGGTAAAATTGCCGTAGTTATGGAATTTGAAAATAAAAAGAATAATAATCTCGGCATCCCAATGCCTGAAGGAAAAGTTAGAGTATATAAATCTGATGGGGAAAGCCTCGAATTTGTCGGGGAGGATATGATTGATCATACTCCAAAAGATGAAAAAGTAAGACTTAAAATCGGGGATGCTTTCGATATTACCGCAAATGAAGTTCAAACGGATAATGAACAAGTTAGTAAGGACGTGAGGGAACAGGCCTATGAGATAACGTTCAAAAATCATAAAGAAGAAAATGTTGTAATCGAAGTTCAGAGATTCCTTGGATTGAACTGGAAAGTTTTAAGTTCTTCAATAGGTTATGAAAACAAAGATGCCCAGAATATTCTTTTTAAAGTTCCGGTACCTAAAAATGGTGAGACTGTTTTAAAATTTAGAGTACGGTACGTTTATTTATAAATTAAAAAACCGGATTTGCAGGAAACCTCTATTCCTGCAAATTCCGGTTTTTATGTTCGTGGGGAAAAACTCTTATTTCTTTTTGTGTTTAGATTCCTTCTTCGGATAAAACTTTTCTTTTCCAACAAAAATTTTCTGCCACAGCTTGCCCTTGCTTCCATCAAAATAGGATTGCGGGTTAGTAATTGAATGTATCAGTAATTGTTTCCCGTTTTGGTAAGCCTGTACTTTTTCGCTGCCTTTGGTTGAAGTTATATTCAAAGTGTAAACAGGCTTCATCAGAATTGATTGGTCGAAATCATCAACAAAATCGGTTCCCCGTGTATATCTAATCTGACGTAAAAAATTAACTATACCTGCAGAATCAGCAGGGCCGCCGTTGAGCAGCCATTTTTTGTTCTTCTTAATAAGGACAAATGAACTGTCCCCGGGGTAATTAAATGCCAGCGTATCCCAGTCGGTAAAACTTCCGTTGAATATACTATTGTCTCTAAAATAATTCGGTTTTTGATTGAAAGACATGCTAAGCATTCCTTCAACCTGGTAAACATTATCATCATCTCCAACCCTGATATAAGATAACATTGTTCTCGGCTGCTGAAAAGCAAATTTTCCAATGTGAAGATCCAGTGCGTTTCTATTGCCTTCAAATACTTTTACATCAGTTGCGGAAGAATCGACTTTATACTCTGCCCATTTACTTTTACTTTGGGCAGCAACACTTTTAGGTTTAATGTTCATTATTTCACGTATAAGTCCGTTTATTTTGTCATTGGGTACTTCGGCATCTTTATTATTTTTTAGCTTTACGAACCAGTCTCTGCCCTCTTTGTAAAGCTTAACTTCCTGATGTTTTGTTGTTTGAGGATAAATGGATATGGATGTTATCTTCGATGTATCGATATTAATGATATTAGTATTAAAATTACTTTCTCCCTCGTTTGGTTCGAATATTACGAAAGCTAAAACCAGAACAAGAAGAATAGAGAAAATGATTATGAGAGTTTTTGTTGAGATTTTATTAAACATAATCTTCGCTCATCCATTTATTTCTTTGTTTTTTTCTAATTTGATATCTGAAAATTCCGAAGCCGATTATCAGCAAAATAGGCAGCAGAAAATTTAAATATTTAACGAGTGTTTTAGTGCTGTCTTCAAGATCGGCTTTAATTGGCCTTGAAGTAATTCCTTTAGTTCGCAAACCGATTAAACCTGTATCATCCGAAAGCCAATCGATTGCATTTGATACAAGGTTAACGTTATCAGCGGAAAGTTTTTGCCGGTTGTTTCCTTTGCCGTTAACACAAAAATCTCCGTCACCGAAAACAACCATTTTAGAATCTGTGTTATCAGCTAACTTGCCTTCAATTGCCACAGCAACGGGAAGGGAAGACATACTAAAGTCGTTTCGTGTCCATTGCTTAGAAACATTAAAATAAACGGGCGGATTTTCCACACCCGTTTTATCGGATGTTGTTGCAAGTACTATAACTTTATCTGTACTATCAGCCGGATCAATTTTAATCGGGCTGGCGAAAGGCAAAATAACTTGCTCTATTCCTTTTGTAATCGGGTGATCGGCAAATTTTGTAATTATGGGCAGGTAGGGGAAACGGACAGGAGTGTTCATTACAAATCCGCCTTCCTGCTGTCTTACCATCACATTAGCAGCATTCACATCAATAATAAACTTATCTTCAATGGTTATTCCTTTTTTCTCAAGCCAGTTTGAAAACCCTGTATAAACGCTTTTTCCCTGGGCATTTGAAAGATCGCCTTCAACTCTATTAAGCGCAACCAAAATTCTTCCGCCGCCTGCTAAAAAAGAATTTAGCTTTGTAAATACATAAGGCGGTACAGTATCTTTCGGCGCAATGATTAATAAAGTTTTATATGTTTTTGGTATATCGGTGGTGTCTGTAATTTTTACAGGACTAACGTCATACATAACCGATAACTGCGTATTCAATTGCTGTAGTTCGTCGAGAGATGGTTCGCCGTTCCCTGTAAGCAGGCCGATTTTTGTTTTTTGTTTAAGCGTCATCTTTTTAATGTTCGTTGAGAGATCGTATTCCATAGCCGAACCGGGCTGAATGTAAGGAATAACTTCTTTTTTATCGCCGTATTCGAGAACAGCTCCGAGATATGCTCTCTGCTGTTTCATCTGGTCTCTTTCCCTAACGTTTATCATTACCGGCGCAATGCCTTCTCTTTGAGCATCGATTTCCGACTGCTGATCTTTATTCGGGTTAATAAATTCATAAACTATTTTACCGCCGGATGCGTTGTTATATTCTATAAGCATATCTTTAAAATCTTGTTTAACGCTTGCGATGTTCGGCGGTAAGTTATCCGAAAAATATGCTTTTATTGTTACCGGGCCATCAAGGTTTTTTAAGATATTCCTTGTAGCATCACTTAATGTATATTGATGTCCTTGAGTAAAATCCAATCTAAAATAAAATCGATTGGCAAGAATGTTGACCAAAAGGATTATGCCGATAACGAGTGCTATCCCTGTATATACTTTTTTCTTTGTTAACATGTTTTAATAATCTACTATGTTTCTTTTTGAAAGAATAGTTTCAGCTAAAATTAAACCTAAAAACGAAATGCTTAAAAAGTAAATGATATCTCTTAAATCAATAACACCCCTTGAGATGGATTCAAAATGAGTAGACATGCTCAAGAAGTTTATTACTGCTCCGATTGTTCCGGTTAAATCCTGAGATAGAACATTAAATAGAATTAAAAAGAAAACACCTACGAACAATGAGAGTAGAAAAGCAACTATTTGATTGTTTGATATGCTGCTTGCAAAAAGCCCGATGCCGATATATGCCATGCTCATCAGAACCAACCCGATATAGCCGCATATTGTAGCTCCGACATCAATCGGGCCGAGAGAAGCGACACTTATAAAATAAGGTAATGTTAAAAGCAATCCGATTACAATAAGCATCAAGCATGCTAAAAATTTTCCCAGCACTACATCCCAATCGGAAACTGCTTTAGTAAGCAAAAGCTCAATCGTTCCGCTCTTATTTTCTTCAGCAAGCATTTTCATGGTAAGAGCAGGGGTGAAAAAGAAAAGGGTCCAGTAAGCCACTGAAAAAAACGGTAGGAGAGTTGCCTGGCCTATGAAAAATATATCTGAACCGTAAAGCCATGTGAAGAAACCGCTTAAGCCAAGAAAAACGATTATCAGTATATACGCGGTTAATGAATCAAAAAAAGATTTTAGTTCCTTTACGGCTATTATCCAAATTTTCTGCATAATTTTAATCTGTTGTTAATTCTCTGAAAATGTCTTCTAATTTAGTTTCTATTGGGGTGAGTTCTGAAAGCACCCAATTTTTTTGAACACATAATTGAAAGATCGGCCTGCGGGATGATTGCCCTTCGATACTATGAATTAAAAATGATGTGGCATCATCGGAAATAGGATCGACTATATTAACCGTTGGAATCTCTTTGAGTTTATCTATAATTTCATTTTTACTTTGTGCATCGAGAATTTGAACTCTTAGAGTTTCGCCGTTTCCCTTTGCATGGCTTCTTAAAGTTTCAGGTGTTCCGTCGGCAACAATTTTACCTTTGTTGATGATTAAAATCCTATCGCATGTCGCTTCAACTTCAGGCAGGATATGTGTACTTAAAATAACGGTTTTTTCCCGCCCTACTTCTCTAATAAGTTTCCTTATTTCGATTATCTGGTTCGGGTCAAGGCCTGTAGTCGGCTCATCAAGTATTAGTATTTCAGGATCGTGAATCATAGCTTGAGCAAGCCCGACTCTCTGCCGGTAACCTTTAGAAAGCTCTCCGATTTTCTTATGCTTTTCGTCATTTAAACCGCAGACATAAACCATATCCCTGATCCGGCTATGTATATTATTTTTTTGTATGCCCTGCAGTTTTGCAACGAAATCTAGATATTCAAGTACGGGCATATCATAATAGAGGGGATTATTTTCCGGCAAGTAACCGATTGTCTTTTTTATTGCTTCCTGGTTTTCATAAATGGAAACATTATTTATTTTGGCGTCGCCGGATGTCGGAGCCATGAAGCAGGTAACAATTTTCATTGTTGTGGTTTTACCTGCGCCGTTCGGTCCTAAAAATCCTAAAATTTCTCCTGTGTTAACCTGAAACGATATTTCATCTACGGCTTTTTGAGGCCCATAAGTTTTGGTGAGATTTTCAACTACAATGCTCATATATGCAAATAAATATTTTTATGTGGTTTGATTTCGAATTGTTAAATTTTCCTTTTAATGACTAATTTTTTCGAATTAGTGTGTAAATTATTTTTGACGAAACTTAATAAAAAAGGTTCCATTTATAAAATTAATTTTTATTAATATTTTTTTTCTTGAGGTGCATTACAAATATGGGATGTTTAATAATATGTTAAAGGTATTTTGCATAAATGTATAAGGAGTAAGAAAAGATATTTAATCTCGATTCTCGATTTTCGATATTGGGAAAATTTCGTTCAACCATGCATCCGTACGCTCATGCAACAATGCCTTTACAAATACATCGTATAAAAATTTATAAATAAAATAATAATATTGAACGAGGTATAAGTTTATTTATTAGCAGAAGTAGGCAGTTCGGCTATTCAACAAGCATTGCGAGCTTGGAATACACCTCGTTTAGATCAAAAGGTTTGTAGAAAATGGAGTTGATATATTTGCGAATATTGTTTTCAGATTCTTTAACCCTGGTATTATATACGTAAGTTAAAATTACCGGGGTCTGCGTCTTCGATTCCTTTACGGTTTTACAAATCTCTTCAACTTTTTTAGAAGGCTCCGCATCAAGAATTACCAAATCGAAGCCTGAGGTTTTTACAATATCATTTAATATATCAAGATTGGTTGTAGTTGTCACTCTATAACTTTCCTGCAAGTACATCAGCAGGCTGTAGCACATACTAAAATCAGGACTGTATAATATTACATTTTTCATTTAAGGCACAAAATTTCTTTAACCAATATTTTTTGGACAGGGAAGAAAATGCCATTTACGTGCCAGAAATATTAAAAATCGGTGTCATTTGTATTAAGTGGAATATCTTATTTTTTCAAGAATATCATTGAATTCGGATTTAGTTTATAGTGGCACTTAATTTTTGCATTCTCGATGGTGAAAATCCCGCTTATTCATTTTTAACAACTGAGAATAAATAACAAAAAAGATTTTTGCTAATATCAACGATCGAGTTAAACCTTAATGTCTAATTCTTTCAACTTTCTATACAGGGTTGAAAGACCTACTTTGAGTAAGTCTGCCGCTTTTTCTTTATTAAAGTTATTGCTTTCAAGAGTTTTAAGAATTAAATCTTTTTCAAATTTCCTCAAGGACTCTTCCAACGAACCGGGAACCGAAAAATCAATAATCTCCGAGTTAGGTCTAAACATAGGTGGCAATTCTTTTAGCGTTATGAATTCTTCCTTGCAAAAAATTACTGCTCTTTCCAATACATTTTCCAGTTCACGTACTTCACCTTTCCATTCGTGGCTCATTAAAGCACGTATTACTTCAGGATCAATTCCTTTAATAGCTCTGTTCATTTCCTTTCGGTATTTGTCCAGGAAGTGATCGGCTAATAAAGGAATATCTTCTACACGATCTTTAAGCGAAGGCATATTTATATCGATTACATTCAGCCTGTAATATAAATCCTCTCTAAACTTTCCGTTGTTTACCTCTTCTTTTAATTCTTTGTTAGTAGATGCAATGAAACGGACATTTACCGGGAGCGAAATTGTCGTTCCCACAGGAGTATATTCTTTTTCCTGGATTGCTCTTAAAAGCTTGACTTGCAGATTCAGCGGCATATCGCTTATCTCATCTAAAAATAACGTTCCGCCGTCGGCAGCCTTCATGTAGCCTTCTTTGTCGTGAATTGCGCCCGTGAATGCACCTTTTTTATGGCCGAATAATTCGCTCTCGATCAGGTTCTCGGAAATAGCACCGGTATTAACTGCAATGAATGCCCTGTTTTTTCTATTACTTTTATAATGAAGCGCACGGGCAACGAGTTCTTTCCCGGTTCCGCTGTTTCCTGTAATGAGGATTGTACTTTCGGTATCAGCAACAGTTTGAATTATATCGTAAATCCTTTTCATTGCAGGACTTTTCCCCACTATGTTTTCAAAGTCGAAATTTTGCTGAACCTCTTTCCTCAGAATCATATTTTCAAGCAGAATGCTTTTTATCTCAAATAATTTTTTAACCTTTGTAATTAATTCATCAAACTCGACGGGCTTTAAGATGTAATCGCTTGCCCCGTTTCGCAAGGCTGAAATCGCTGTGTCGAGAGAACCGAAAGCAGTAATTACAATTGTGGATGTTTGAACATCGAGCTTCCTAATTTTTTCCAGAAGTTCAGTGCCTTTCATCTCCGGCATTTCAAGATCCGTAATTACAAGATCATATGAAGATTTGGATATTTTATCGTAGGCTATTTTTCCGTTTTCCGCTTCTTCAACGTCATATCCCTCCTTCTTTAAAACAAATGACAGGGATTCTCTTATTATTTGTTCATCGTCTACAACTAATATTCTTTCAGGCATTTTATTTCCTTATATATTTGGATTGAGTGGCAGGGTGATATTGAATGTCGTTCCCTTATTAAGAACGCTTTTTAGGGTTATGTCACCCTGAAAACTTTTAATAATTCCGTAGCTTACCCATAATCCAAGCCCGGTACCTTTACCCGGCTGTTTGGTAGTAAAAAACGGTTCAAAGACTTTATTTTGATTTTCTTCGGCTATTCCTTTCCCGCTATCTGAAAAAGTGATTATTACATTTTCTTCATCTACTTGGGATTTAACTGAAATTTCATGATTGGTTTTATCCTTTGCTTCGGCAATTGCATCAACCGCATTGAGAAGAATATTTACAAAAACCTGCTGAATCTGATCGGAGATTAGCGGAAGCATGGGGATATTTTCCGCAAGGTTCGTATTAAACATAATATTTTTGGCCTTGGTTCCGACTTTTGTTATTTCGACAGCTTCACTGATATTCATATTAATATCGGTCAACTGCAATTCATAATTTGACGGCCGTGAAAAATCGACAAGATCCCTGATAATTTTTGATATTCTCGTCACCTGGCTTTTTACGAGCGATAATTTTTCTTTTATAAAAGAATCTTCGGTGGATCTTTGCGCAACCTGTACAAGTGCCGAAATAGAGGCAAGAGGATTGCCGACTTCATGTGCAATTCCTGCGGCAAGCGTTCCGATGCTTTCCATCTTCTGTGTATGAATCAATTGTTTTTCCAGAAGTCTTTTTTCGCTTAAATCTCGGTGAACTCCGAAGTATCCTGTAACATTTCCCTCGGTATCGAGAATAGGTGAAATCAATAATTGAGTATAATACGGCTCACCGTTTTTCTTACGGTTTTCAATTTCGCCGACCCAAACTTTTCCGCTTTTTATTGTTTCCCACATATTTGCCCAGAATTTTTTTGAATTTTTCCCGCTGCCGAAAATTCTAGGATTCTTCCCCATAAGTTCTTCTTTTGAGTAACCGCTTGCCTGCTCAAACGCCTGGTTCACATATATTAAATTTCCGTCTTTGTCGGTAATCTCAAGCGGATTAACCGTGTTTTCCGCAACCTTATAAAAACGTAGCAGATCCAAATCTTTTTTCTTTTCCTCTGTAATATCCCTTGCAAGTACGAAGCAGGCGGTTTGATTTGTCTCGGTTTCCGTATAAGGAGTAAAATTTAGAATCACGTTTACTTTGTGGTTATCTATTAAAAAACGTGATTCGAATTTTTCACCTTTTAATAATTTGATGCTTTGTTCAAATGAATTTCTGGTTTTCTGTACAAATTCGGGATCGATTAAATCTAAAAAATTTAAATTTGGGATTTGATGGTTATTAACATTTAATTTTATTGATGCGGAAATGTTTGACTGCAAAATTCTTCCACTTGAATCCAATACAAAACAAATATCCTGAAGCCCGTTTAGCAGTGAGAAGTCTATTTTAAAATTCATCTTATTAATCATTTAAATAAAATACGATATTTATCATTATAAAAATAAAGAAAGCAACATACTAAATAAATCGGATTTATCTAACAGGGGTAAAATCAGTAGTGAAAATCCTGTATAAAATAAAAAATTCCCCGCAATTCATTTTAACAAAACTTAATTTTTAATTAAACCTTTAGCCTTCATTAATTCCGCACACAAAATTGCACCACCTGCCGCTCCTCTAATTGTATTGTGAGACAATACCACAAATTTATAGTCGAATAAATTATCTTTTCTCAGCCTCCCAACCGAAGCTGCCATACCTTTATCCGTGTTTCTGTGAAGACGGGGCTGAGGATAATTTTCTTCTTCAAAATAATGAATGGGGTATTCCGGTGCACTTGGTAAATTTAGTTTTTGAGGTTCGCCTCTATAGTTTAACCATGCTTTTTTAATTTCATCAACACTAGTTTTTTCCTTCAATTTTACCTGGACGCATTCAAGATGTCCGTCGATAACCGAAACCCTGTTGCATTGTGCGCTTATTTTTAAGTCAAGATTTTCTATATGAGTTTCGTTAAGGGTTCCTAAAATTTTAAGAGGTTCGGATTCAACTTTACTTTCTTCTCCTGAAATGTACGGTACAACGTTATCGATTGTGTCGAGACTTGAAACACCCGGATAGCCTGCACCGGATAATGCCTGCATAGTTACCACGTTAACTGCTTCGAGCCCGAAATTATCCAGCAAAGGTTTTAACGCAAGCACCAGACCAATGGTCGAACAATTCGGATTTGTTACAATACATCCTTTTTTAAAATTCTGCTTTTTTATTAACTCAAGATGATCTGAGTTTATTTCAGGAACTAATAACGGAACATTTTTATCCATCCGGTGATTTTTTGAATTTGAAACAACAATGTACCCGTTTTGAGCAAACTCTTCTTCAATTGGTCCTGCAACTGACGAATCGAGTCCCGAAAAAACCAGCCGGCATTGTAAATTTGGTTTGCATTCTTTTACTTCAAGATTTCCAGCTTTAAAATCCAACGGAGCAGAGGAAAACCAATTAACCGTGTCTTTATATATTTTACCCGAAGATCTTTCGGAAGCGGCAACTTCGACAACTTCAAACCAGGGATGATTAGTTAATAATTCGATAAATTTTTGCCCGACGCTTCCTGTAGCGCCTAATATTCCGACCGGAATTTTATTCTCGATGTTCATTTAAATTTAATGGGATAAAATGATAAATAAATTCAGTGCAAATATATTAAAATTTTGGATTTTGAATTGTGTAAAATGTTGAATCCACCTTAACGAGAGAGAAGGTAATCAAAACAATTTAAAAAAAGAAACGATCGCATTCAAGAATTTATGAAATGCGTTGGCTTCAATTATTACTTATTCTTAAAATAATACGTTTATACTTTTCCCTATTTACTATTACGACATTTGTCGCCTTGCAATTTTTACTTATTTTTACCCTGAACAGGATTTAAATCATAATATAACTTAATATATTCTCTTACAACTTTCATCGTTCTTCCTGTTATTTCTTTTATTGATTTCTCATCCATTCCTTTTCTTATTAATGATTTTATTTGTTTATAATGTTTGATGTATCTGTCTACTGCATCCTGACTATGACCTGTATTTAGAACTATATCCGCCGGCGATATTCCCTGCTCATATAAACTTATTATTATACCTTTGTGCGTCGGTAAACTTCCTTGATCAAGTACGTATCCTTTTAATGGTAGTATCTCTCCTGTTTTCTTCGTATATGCATCTAAATATTTTCTTATCGTGCTCAAACTCCTATTCATCAGTACACTTAACTCTGCTCCACTTAATAACCCTCCCTGTGCCTTCGCCGTCTTTATTAATCTTACCATCGTTTCTATATCTCTTGCTTCTCTATGTTTATAATTACTGTTCCTATCTCCCTTCTTATAATATATCCTTCTATCTACATCTTCCTTCGTTATTAATGGAAGTACTACCGTTACACTTGCATAGTCTTCTGTCTTTTTCCCATAGCTCTGACGCTGGCCGTCATCTTTCGTCGTTGTGAATACTATCTCTCCAAATCCTATCCGGTCCTTTGATGGGTAATAGTCTCTATGTAAATTCTCTATATCATCGGCCAGCATTTCAAGTACTTTTCTTGATCCTAAAATCTTATATTCACTCTCCAGTAGATGTACCACTGCTTGATGAAAGTTTCTTTTGTTTATACTCTCATATCTGTCTCGTACCGGATTTATGCTCATTATTTGCCTCCCATCATAGCTGCCTGAGGCTCTAAATTGCTCTTTTCTGTTTTTTTTAGACCTTTTCGGTAACTGTTCCTCTGTATTAGTAACTTAAGATTCTCTTTTCTTATGCTGTCTTTTTTACTTCCTTTTATTAACTGACTGTACTGCTTGACTAACGTTTCACTTACTCCTGTTACTGCACTTATTTCTTTTTCTTTATATATTCCTTTGCTCTTTGCCATCACTACTTTTGTAAAACTTTCTATGTATCTTCTTATTGCTCCTGTACTATGATGCGTGCTTAACTTTATTTCACTGTAGGTCTTTCCATCTAAATACATTCCTATTATCTTTACCTTATGCGTTTGACCTCTACCTATGTTGTGAAGATATCCTCGTGTTATTACTTCTATCCCTTTTTTCTTTATCTCCTTTATATCTCTCTGTATTGTCCTTACCGTGCAGCTTAAATATTTTCCCAGATCTTCTTGACTTAATACTCCACCCTGTTCGAATGCCTCATGGGTTATTCTTTCTATCTTTACCTGTCTTAAACTTATTCTCCCAAATTCTTTTAGTACCTCCATGTCCTCTATTCCATTATCTATTGTTAGACGTACCTTTTTCTTCTCCATCTTCTCTATTGTCTTTCCGGCTCTCTGTTCTATCTCTATGACTGTTACTTCTATCTGGCCTTCCTTTAAGATATATTCTCTTAGTAAACATTCCTTCGCCGTCAATAATATCAATGAACTTATTTTAGGAGAGAGTTCAAATGAGTTTTCTAACTCCCACATGAACTCTCCTTCCGAACTTTTTATTTGTCTTCTATTTAAATACGTCCTTCTTAGTTTCATTTGGCACCTCAGTTGTTTTTGTAAATTTATCTGTTTCTGAGGCGACATTTGTCGTTATTT
>CAZKUR010000066.1:0-21314 GCA_964556005.1 uncultured Ignavibacteriaceae bacterium
CTCTCAGCAAGATTTACTAGTTCATCAAGCCAACCTTTTTGCGGCGTAGTGTCATTATTTAAGAAAACGATATACTTCCCCCGAGCAATGGTTGCGCCCTGGTTACACGCAATTGAGAATCCGTTATTTGTTTCATTATTTATTATCCTGATGTAGGGTTTGTACTTTTCTAACTGCACACCGGTATCATCGGTAGAGGCATTGTTAACAATTATTATTTCAAACTTGACGCACGGAAGATTTTTAAAGATAGAATTTAGACAAGAAATAGTATAATCAATTTTGTTAAATACAGGAATAACGATAGAACAAATAAAAGGGCTATCCGCTTTCATCCTTTCGGCTAATATAGAAAGGCTTTCTATTAAAGATGCATTTTTCTGTGGATTAAAATTTACACTATCAGTACTATGAACAGAAGGCTTACAGGCTCTAACATTTATGTTTACGGGATTAGGTTCATCCAGCCAGCATTTACTTTCTATGCTTTCAATTTTAAATCCGGCATCCTCAAGAATGTTTTTAACTTTATCTTTCGTAAAAATATCTTTATGAATTTGACCAAGTTTGTTTTGTTCTACGTATGCTCCATGAGTATAACGCATTACTTGTTCAAGGTCGAATAATTCTGAATTATTCCCCGGTTCATTATTTATATAGGCTTTCACAATCTCATCAAAATCCGGTATTGAATCAATTCTTAGTATACCTTCCGGCTTCAAAATTCTAAACCATTCTTTTAAAGCAGGTATTTGTTCGAAAGAATATAAATGTTCAAACACAGCATTCATAAATATTTCGTCGACTGAATTGTCTTCGAAATATTTTAAATCCGTAATATCAAGCTTAATATCTGCATTCTTGGCATAAAGATCGATGTTTATAAAACCATCAAGAATTTTATTTCCACAACCAAGATGCAGCTTAATCTGTTCTTTATCTTTTATAAAATCATTATAAAAGAATTTTTTATTTAGCTTTAATTTTTCAAATAATTCTTTGGGGAATCTTTGTGAATCGAAAAGTTGAATCGCTCTCCATTCTGTAGGCCAAACCGGGTGAAAGTTTTTCAGCTTTCTGTTAAAATTCAAATAAATTTCATTGTACCACTTATCCCAGTCTATATCGTTACAGTGCATGAATGCATGAACTTTTGCAAGAATATCAATATCCTCTTTTCTTAAATAAGAAAAATGAAGAATTTCCGGCTCAAGATAATTCATCATTGTTTCTGCGGAACTGATTTTCCTAGCATTTAGAAAACGATTATCTACAAGTAAATTTATATAAAATAAATTCGTTTCATAAGGTGGTGCAACAACGAAACTTGCATCTTTTATGAATGTTAGATAAGGTATCCGCAGGGCCGATGGATTGTTTGCCTTAATAAATTTATAAATATTTTTAAAAGCATTTCCGATAAATATTTCATCGCAATCAATTATAAATGCACCCCAATGTCCTCTTGATTTGGAAATGTTAATCAAAAAATTTCTCTGCGTTTGTTCATCAGGGAAATTGTCTTTATATATTTCCAACTTATCGGCAAATTTCTCGCTGATTCTTTTCAGTACTTCTTCTGTTTCTGTTAAATCTGTTTTTTTACCGTTCCAGGGTTTTAGTGTTCTTGCAATTAAAATTTTATCAACGAAAGGATATACGCTTTGAATTGAATTTTCTAGAAAAAAATCATGAGTGTACATTACATAATGAGCTACAAAGTTTTCCCTTTTAGCTTTATCCTGGTAGACAAAATTTTGTAAAGACATCTAAGAACCTTATTTTTTAATGGTAAACCTTTTCAGTAATAAAATTTTGGGACGAATTACGTGCGAAAAATCTTTCCTATATCATTCCATAAAAATTTCAATAGGTAAGCATAAATTGATTATCGCCGATATATGGCTGCACTCTTTTTATTCTTCCACCGGTTTGCGTTTCACTGCCCGTATCAACCAAAGTAATTTTCCACGGCTCTGTGTAGTGATCGTGATAAGTGATTTGATTTCCGTATTTAAAATCGAAGGTAATATCCGAGGTATGAAGGAAATAATTGGCAAAGAATTCTTTAATTAAATATCCGCGGTAGCCAAGACAAATTATAAAATCGTTGAACCCGTAGTGTGAATAAATTTTCATAATATGCCAAAGAATCGGTTTTCCGCCTATTTCTATCATGGGTTTGGGTTTAAGATGCGATTCTTCACTTATCCTTGTACCAAGCCCTCCTGCAAGTATTACTACTTTCATAATCACTTCCGTTTCTCTGAAATTTGTTTGTTATTTTAACTTCATTTCAAATTCAATTTCAAACTATACTTTAATCTAAACCGCAATAGAAGTAAACTTTTTATTTTTTAATTTTCAAACGGTTTGGTTTACCCAATATCTATACCATTAAAAAAATTGATTAATTTTATGTTTTTAAAATTGGGAAAGGGTTTTTATTGGAAGCATGGCTATTATTAACCATAGATGAAAATTCCAATATCTTGAAATCATCACAATTTTTTGAGAAGAAAATGTATGTTTTCGTTGTACTTTAATCTTTTAATATATTCGACCGGAGAAGGGTAAAGTAAAAAAAACTCTAAGCCCCTGTTTAAACTTTATTTTTACCCTTAGTTAAATTAATCTTTAAATATTTACCCTCATTTAATTCAATACCAATAACTAAATTTTTAAAGCCAAGATCTCTTTTGTTTCTTCCTCTATTAATTTATCCTCTTGAATTTTCAGTTCTTCTTGTTTCTTAATCTTTTCTTTATTCAAATCCTCAATTATATTTTGAGCATGCTCAATAAGAACGGTATATTCCTGAATGGTCTTTTGAATTCGCAGATCGGATTCTTTCTTTAATGTTTGCAGCCTATATTCTTTTTCTTTATTAAGCCTGTTTATTTTGCGCAGCAGTCTATTTTTAACATTAGATCTATCCATTAAGCTGATTCCAGCAAAAAATGCTGCTGCAAGAAAACCAACAAAAAATGAAAGTAAGCTCCATTTTATTCCGGTTGACATTGATACTAAAAATAAATTTTTCATTTCCGAAATATTTGTAATACTGCTGCCGTAATATCCGGCGCAGCCTCCCATAAAAAATACCATAAATGACAAAATAACATCGTAAACCATAAATTTTTTGAAGGAATTAGCAGGATTTAATTTTGAATCGTTCTTTAGATTGGAAATCTCCTCTTCGATTTCAAATATTTCATTATTAATTTTTTTCTCCATAGAATTGAGAGATTGCTGCAACTTGCTGTTTACTTCCTTTTTTATTTCTTCCAAGTTTTGGGTTAAATGCTTCGCAGTGTTTGTTCTCTCAACAATTTCGTTTGCAAACGGTTTAGTCGCCGAATTTATAGATTCATAATGATGCTCTTTAATAAGTTCGCACATTTGATCTATTAAATTATTAAATAAGGAGGTTACTTCACCTGCTAAATCAACCAACAAAATATGATCTTTATTTTTACTTTCGTTGAGTAACTTGTCTAAAAAACTAATCTTGCTTTTCGAATCGGCCAAGTACTCGGCGTTAATCTCAAGGTAACCGAAAGAATTTAATTTGTCTTTAAGAAAATTTAATGCTTTATGATTTTTTGAATGCTTCTCTTTAATAAAATTAATAAAGAATGGAGCAACAGCTAAGAAATCTTTTTGAGCAAAAATCAATCTGGAAAACGAATGCTTAAGAAAAAATTTGATAAGCGGGATATTCATTAATTCAGCAGCGTACAATATCTTGTTCTTGTCATTTTCATAAATTTCCTTTAAATAATTTTCACATGATTCGTTTTGCTCTTCACGAGCATTGCAAATCGCAAGATAAAATTTCGGTAATTTGGCATCTGTCTTGCTTAAATGAGCTTGATTAAAATATGTGCCGGCATTTTCGGTGTCACTTAACATCAAGTAGGAGTAACCGATTAAAATATCGATATAATAATTAATTTCTTCTTTCCAGATCGATTCAAGCTTTATTCTTGCAGTTATTTGGCGGGATTTTTTGAAAAGATTGATGGATTCCGATGGATTAAATAAAGACGAATCATACATATATATTAAAGCAACATAAATATGAAGAAGGAGATCGTCTTTGTTAATGTTTCTCTGATATAATTGAAGGATGCTGCTTGCCGAATATTTCTTCTCAAGCTTCATTTCAGTTAGCAGCCATTTACTGTAAGAATCACTTAAGGATTTATAATAGTTTGCACTTTGATTAAAATATTTGCTATAGAAATGTCTTAAATATTTATTTAATGGTGATTCCAACAACGGGAAAACGGGAGCTTCATCAATCCCTAAAAATAATTCGCTGTACTCATCAGGAATTTTAAATGAATAAAATTTGGAATAATCTTTAATCAAGCGGGAATAACTTAATGTTTGACTTTCATCAAAATTAAAAAATTCTTTCCCTACATTCTTAAATTCATATGTCAAAACCTGAATTTCATCTATTTCCGGCTCATTCGATATTTCATTAATTACATTTATCGGCATTATTAAAATTCAAAAATATTTTACTCCACTTCTATTATCGATTTTATTTGCCGATTGTTTAATACAAATTAGTAGAAAGAGCTTATTTGGAGATTTTGGAGATACGTCAGTTTTTTTGAACAAAAGTATGATTAATTCTTGAGGTTATTTTGTCCTCATATTTATTTCAACCACCATAATAAATAACAAATTTCGACCTGTTTTAACCTCAAAAAAAATATTTACATTAAGGTTATGGTTAAGCAAAGTTATAATACGAGAAAAGGTTTTTAAGATATAATAAAATAAATAATTATTTTGCCCGGGCAATTCTTATTGCATTTATGCTGAAATAAACCATAATATATGAGATAAAAGCTAATGCAATTCCAATAATAAAACTGCCTAATAAAATTAATGGCATGCTGTTTGTTACAAAACCGAAAATACTGCTTACCGAAGGATTTGATAAGAGATGGTTTATTCCGCCGTTGGATAAACTGCTGCCTGTGATAAAGCGCCCGATATCCAATGAAAAAATGTAAATCGGAATTACGGTAAGAGGATTTGATACGTAAGTTGCTCCCCACACAATTAAAGCATTGCTCCGTGTTAACATTGCAAGCGGAACAGCTGCAAATGTTTGGAACCCTGCCGGCACAAAAATGCCGATAAATATACCCATAGAAACACTTAATGCAATTTGGGCCGGGTTTTGAACTTTAATTATTTTTTTAAAAGAACCTTTTAGTTCGGAAATCTTTTTCAACTTCATTCTCAATTGATTATTATTAAACTATTCCAAAATAAACGCTAAAGATTAACTAACGATTACCAAGATGTTAAATAATTATTTCGGATTTCAAATTTGGTTTTTACTGTAAAATATATTTCTAATGTTTTTGAGCAGCTTGCTATGCAGCCTTTATGGAAGAGAGGTAATTACGCAGTATTTCCTCATACCTATTAAAAAGTTTCACAAATATTTTTTCCCATGTTTGTTCTTGTGAAAATGCATATGCCAGTTCGGAAATTTGGGTTCTTTTTGCCGGGTTATCAATTAAAAGAAAAAGTTTTTCCGCAAGGTTTTGAGCGTCTCTCGGCTCGGCAATTAAACCTGTAATATCTTCATTTATAATTCCGTAAGCACCTCCTTGTCTCGCACAAACAGGAGGAATCTTCGATGCCATCGCTTCTAAAGTAACATTACCAAAAGTTTCGGTTGTTGAGGGAAAAACAAAAATATCACTCGATGCGTAAGCGGTTGATAAATCTTTCCCGGATTGATAACCTAAGAAAATTGCACCCGGCATTAATTCTTTTAATTCTTCTCTAACAGGCCCATCGCCGGCTAAAACAAATTTAACATTCTTTCTCTTTTCCGAAACTATTTTATAGCTTTCAGCTAACGTATGCAAATCTTTTTCCCAAACTAATCTTCCTGCAAAAAGAGCTACAATTTTTCCTTCCGCTCCTATCTTCTTTTTCCAATCCGGATTTTTGTACGAAGGATTGAATAATTTTGAGTCGACTCCATGAGGAAGATATTCAACACTTTCAAAACCATGCTGCTTTAATTCTTCCATGATTGGGATTGAGGGAACAAACACAGCATCACATTTATTATATAAAGAAGAAAGGTAGCTCCAGCTGAATAATTCAAGTGCTTTTATCTTATAATATTTTGCATAGCTCGGGAAGTGCGTATGATAAGTGGCGACCACCGGTATATGATTTTTATTTGCATATTTGACAGCCGCATATCCCAATGAACAGGGACTGTTTATGTGAATAATATCAGGATTAAAACTTTTCAGCTCATTCTCAAAATATCTTGTACCGGGTACAGCAAATTTATATTCTCTATTAAGCGGGAATGTAACCGAAGGCACTTGAAACATTCTAACCTTTTGTTCCTCTTTCGGAATTATGGGAGAGAAAAAGACGGAATCTATATTTTCATTGACGACTGCATCAATTAACCTGTATAAAACTCGTGTTACCCCGTCCTGCCCGGGTTTCATCGTTCCTGCAAAGTAGGCAACTTTTAATTTTCTACTCATTTAATTTTTTGTCTTCGATTTCTTTTGGAATAGGATAAACTGCAAAATAAATGCTATTAGAGAAATTAAGAAATATCCTGTTGCTTGCACTTTACACCTGTCACTTTGTTCCTTTTACGATGGAAAAATAAAATTCGAATGTTATTGTATCATTAAATTGGTGTTAAATGATAGTTAAAAAACAATCCACTTGTTGCATCTCAAATTCAATATTTTAATATTTGGCTGTCTTATAACATTTGATGTGAATTTGAAACTATTTCATCATATTTTCAATTGGTTAGGGGCCAAATTCGATATCCCTCCTATTGCTTTAAGGATGTTCAAAGCATCCAATGATATCAGTGGTATTGATAAAAGAACTTTGCCGACAGAATTAATCCCTCTAAATTCAATCCAGCTTTCGCGTGGACTATTGAATTATACTGTGATTCAAAGCAGGTTGAATTGGCTGCTTCCTTTCTGGGCAGTTAAACAGTATAACCCTGAGAGCAAATCATTTATTCCCCGGTCTCACCTTGGCCTGTCCATGAATCTTACCAACAGAAATTGGACTGCGGTAGGTAACCCCGAATGCAATTTAGAACCCATTGTCGATCCTCGCGGAATGATTACTCCGTTTGTAAACGGATGGTCGATAGATATATGGTTGCAACAGGGAAAAAAGATTTTCTTTCCGTCAAAAGAAAAAAATGTTAAGCAAAGTCTCGTTAATGATTTGCCGATTGTAAAAACCGAATATCTTTTTGAAAAAATAAAAGCTGAAGCTATCGTTTCCGTTAAAGGGAAAAAATTGCAAATCAAAATATGTGCAGAAGGCTGCTCTGAAAATCAAAGTTTAATAATTGCAATTCGTCCTTTTAACCCGGAGGGGATCTCCCTTCTCAATACAATAGAATTTAAAGATGATTTCTTTCTTATCGATAAAGAAATAATTGAATTCGATAAACATCCGGATTTTATATATTGCTCAAATTTCGAATGCGGAGATTCTTCCAATATTTTGGAAGACTTGGAAAATCATGAGCCGGTTTATTCGACTTACTGCAAAACAGGTCTTGCAAACGCAGTTGCTGTATTTAATTTTAAAGACAATCTTGCTTTAAACATTAGCTGCATTTTAGAAAAAGATAATTCGAATTCCACTTTTCCCGAACCGGAAGAATATTGGTTAAATCTTTTAAAACAGGGTACTGAAATAATTACTCCGGATGAAAAGCTTAATTCAATTTTAAAATCCTCAATTTCAACTGTACTTCTTTTCTGCGATGAAAAAATTATTACGCCGGGTCCTTTTACTTATCACCAATTTTGGTTTAGGGATGCGGCTTACATGCTTTATGCATTAGATAGGTTCGGGTTTCACAATTTCAGCAAACGGATAATTGAAACATTCGCAAACCGGCAGGATAAAAACGGATATTTCCGTTCTCAGAAAGGCGAATGGGATTCCAACGGACAAGCAGTGTGGACAAATTTCCAGCACGCTATTTTAACTGATGATATTTCTTTCCTCCAAAGTAATTTTGATTCCCTGCTGAAAGGAATTGAGTGGATTGATAAAGCAAGAATAAAAGATCCGTCTTTAAGAGGGAAAAACGTTTACGGACTTTTGCCTAAGGGCCTCAGTGCAGAACATGTCGGTTTGGCCGATTACTATTTCTGGGATAATTTCTGGTCGTTAGCAGGAATTAAATCTTTTATTATAATAGCTGAGATTTTAAACAAACATGAAGTAAAAACGTATGCTCAATCGCTGTTAAAAGAATATGAAAACGATGTCATACTAGCGATAAAAAATGTTCAGAAAAAATATAAAACTAATTCAATTACTTCATCTGCAACAAGAGGAATCGACTGCGGAATAATCGGTTCAATATGTGCAAGCTATCCATTGCAGTTGTTCGCTCCTGAAGACACAAAAATTCTGTTAGCACTCGATATTCTTGCGGATAAGTATTTTTATAAAGGAATGTTTTTTCAACATTTTATTCATTCCGGCATGAATTCATATTTAACAATGCAGATAGCGCACTCTTATCTTTATTCAGGTAGAAGAGAAAAATTTACTGAGATTTTTAATTCTGTAATTGATCGAGCTTCACCGACAAATAATTTCCCAGAAGCAATACATCCGACAACAGGCGGCGGATGCATGGGCGACGGGCATCATGGATGGGCAGCATCCGAAATTCTTCTTGCTGCGGCAGATGCATTTGCATATGAATATGAAAATGAAATTTATCTCTTAGCCGGAATTCCCGTAGAGTGGTTCGATGAAGGAAAAACTTTCTCAATAAAAAATTTAAAACTGAAAGCAGGAACTATCAGTATAAATTGTTTATCAGATCAAAATGAAATTAAGCTCGGAATCATTTTTGAAAAGAACAAACTTGTAACCGCAAATAAATTTATAATCAAGATTCCTCTAATAATTGAAATGCCTCAGTTGAATTGTTCTAAAATAAAATTTGAAAACGGGGAATCGATTGTTACATGTTCACCATTCTCTATTCAATTGAATTTTTTCAAAAGTACAGCCAAAGCTACTAACACTATACAACAGTCCTTCTAATTTCGGATTTGCGGAATTCGGATAGTTAAAATTTAATGCCTTCATTATCAATACCATGATAATTTACAGATTTAAGTTTAATCCTTTCAATTTCTGCTTTATTTTTTTCACCTGTCTTCTTATAAAACTTGAATAGTTTAAATCTTTCATCATTTGATAATTCATTCTCTAATTTTTTGGCTATTTCTTTAACATCCGGGTAAAAATCATTTAACGGAATATCATCATTTTTATTGCTGAGAATACCTTCGAGGAAAAGATTTAAGGCTTTTCTGTAATTCATTATAATATCATCATATAAAGGATTTGTTGAAACCTTAATATCTGCTCTTTCCTTTATTAATTTTGCAATTAAAATATATTTAATATTCGCTGTTGTTTCATTTTTATTAAATTCAATTAATGAAATTATGCCTTCAAACGAGGAAGCATTTATTAAGCCGTAATCCAGACCTACCAAATTTTTAAAAGAAGTTTCTATATCATTTATAGCTTGCTGAAAGTTCCCTTCTTTTTTGTTGAATAGAACTTTCGAAAGCACTTTAACAAGCTGTTCAATCATTCTCATTATATAGTCTTGGCGTATCATGACAATTTGGATTACAATATTGAACAAGCTGTTCGAATAATATGAAACAGAAAGCAAAGCCCAAAGAGAATTACAAAAGTTTGTTCCATCTTATTTCTCCCCTAAATATTTTGTTACCAATACTGAAAACATCATATCATAATTTATTTTGTCAAAACCTTTAATTAACAACCTCTGTTCTTTTAGAAATTTCATTCTGTTTGATTCAAGCAATCTCTTTACATAATTAGACGAATGTTTATAAATCGACACATTCCATCCAGTCATTTCATTTATATAATTTTGTCCGGTTTCCTGCGGAGCAATTGAAAAAGCAAATATTCCACCTTTTTTCATCACTCTTTTTATTTCAATAAAAATATTCCCTAAATCTTCTACAAAATGAAAAACACCGCAGCAAATCACCTGATTAAAATAATTATCATTATAAGGAATCTTGCCGTTAGAAATGTCATGCAATTTTAATTCTTCCGTAAATGATTTCGACCTGCATGCATTCAACATTTCCCGTGAAGAATCAATGCCATAAATTTTTAAGCCTTCCCTGGAAAATTGAATCGATGCCAGTCCCGTACCAATTCCGATATCGAGTAATTTATCTCCCGGCTTTACAAATTCATAGCACATTCCAAAAATTACGTCGTGTCCGTAACTGTCATAATTTTTTACTTCTTTGTCGTACCGGTTTGCTATTTCTTTATAGTCATACCTTTTCATCACTTCATTTATTAATTGTCATTTAAACTCATGTTTAGATAAAATCAATTAATCAATTTATCTTCTGGCACTTTCCGCAGTAGTAAATACTTCCGCCCATATAATTTTCTTTTTTGATAATAGTGCCGCAATCCGGACAGGGTTTTCCCACTGTATTTTTACTCATCTTTGTAACATATCTGCCGTTATCGCCGAACAAATCTTTCTCCGTATCTCTTCCGCCTTTTTCCATCATTTCCATTAAAACATTTTTTACCGAATTGAACAATCTAATTTTTTCCATGACTGTAAGAGTTTCAACCTTTCTTTTAGGATGAATTTTAGCTTCGAAAAGAATATCCTGCAAAACACCGTTTCCTAATCCGGGAATTCTTTGTTCTGTTGCAAGGAGGAATTTAACACTTTTGTTTTGCATATTGTCATCGGAAATTATATTGTCGAAATATTTTTCACTAAATTTTTTCGATAAAGGCGATGGTTTTTCTTTTGCGATTAAATAATATTTATTATCGCATTCACCTTCTTTAAAACAAAGTATGCCGCCATACATTTGAATTGAAGCTGTTAGAAAACTTGAATTATCAAATCCAATTAATAGCTGATGTTTCTTTGGAAGATCTTTTTCATCGAAATGATATTTTAATCCAACTCCATCTGTAAAGGCAATACTGACTCCATTAATTTGCATTTCGACCATGCCGCCAATATTTACGGCTTTACTCACTATTTTATCTTTTAATAATTTATTATAATTTTTAGGATTGCCTTGATACCAGGCAAATTTATGAGGCGATTGAGCAGCGATTACTTTTACAATTTTTCTCCCCTTTATCTTTTTGTTTAATTGACCGGCAAGAACTGCAGCTTCGGGTAGTTCAATCATATTTTCCTCCTTTTTGTTGACACGAAAATTACCGAATCTTCATTTAATAAAAAATCCGTTATTAAAAGACTTTATACCTTTTGTAATTTTTATGAGTCTGACCAAAAATAATTTATTTATCGCGATCCGCCAAAGGCGGAGAAGTGATCTCACTTTTGAATTAAAAACGAAAGAATGTCCGCCTATCGGCGAGACCTCGCAAAGCGGGCTTCACTCGTCCGAATGACTCCCATGGAGAAGACTTGTCGCAATGACTTTTTTCTTCTTTTTGGTCAGCCACTTGGAAACGGTTCATATTTAAGACAATATCATAAAAAATATTTGAGAGATTTTTTCTCAATTATAGTTAATTAAGATTCTAAAGATAAAATTCTTTTTCCTATATAACCCATCTTTCATGATCTTTCCACTTAGTTCCTATCTTCAAATATTTATGAGAAAATCCTTCCTTTTTAAATCCAAGCTTTTTTACAAGCCTGATTGAACGAACTTTTTCCGGCTGTATGTTTGCTTCAAGGCGGTGGAGCTTTTCAATTATAAAGGCGTATTTAATCGCAAGCCTCAACCCTTCCGGAATATAGCCATTTCCCTCAAAAGCTTTTGACATGTTGTAGCCTAAATATACACTCTGAAGCTTGCCTCTTACAATTTCATTTAAATTTATTACGCCGGTTGTTTCATTAGTCTTTTCTAGTCATAAAAAAAATCCGATTTTATTTTTACTTTGAGCTGCATTTTCAACGTACTTCTTTCTTTGTTAATTTATTTAATTTGTTTTCTTCATCGAAAAAACTAAGTTGAAACGTATTCTTCATTGTCTTGAACTCATTTTTTTTATTGGCTTTGATATTCTCAATATAACAATATTTTTTTAGCTTGTACATTTTCTTAACTAGTTATAAGACGTGCCCTTATGGTTATTCTAAAATTTCTCCATATTTTTGAGTTAGTAGATTATGAATTTATTAATTTTATCTTTTCAGCGGGAATGATTAATTCAAACAAAATCTTATCCAAAAAGGACAAAGAGTTGATTGAATATTTAAGGGATAGATTATAAGCTAAATAGAAAAATAAAAGTTAAATTATCTTATGCTTAATTATCTATTAACAATTTATCAATAAAACAATATAGCAATTAAGAATGACAACAAAATTCAAAGATTACAAAACAAGTAAACAAAATATGAAATCATCTGCAGGCAAACGAGGAGAAAATGTCCGTTCCGATTGTTACTTTGAATTAGAGATCAAAAATTCAGGCGGAATAAAATTAGACGTGAAAAGCAAAGTCGATTCGATGTATGGTGAATCGATAAAAAGTCAAGTTCTTGATATGTGTAAATTCTTCAATATCAAAAATGCAGAGATCCTGCTCGAAGACTATGGCGCTTTACCTTTTACACTTACAGCACGATTTGAATTAGCTGTAAAAAGAATTTTCCAGGATACAGAAAAAGAATACTTATTGCCATTCAATAAGAAAAATAATTACCAGACTAAAAAAGATAATTTAAGAAGAAGCAGACTTTATCTGCCGGGAAACGAACCGAAATTTTTTGTGAACGCCGGGCTTCATAGTCCCGATGGAATAATATTAGATTTGGAAGACAGCGTTGCTCCATCTGAAAAAGATGCCGCACAACTGCTGGTACGAAATGCTCTTCGTTCTGTTAATTTTTACAATACGGAAAGAATGGTAAGAATAAATCAACTGCCGAGAGGATTAAGCGATTTAAAATATATCGTTCCACATAATGTTCACGTTATATTAATTCCTAAATGTGAAAGTGTTAACCAAATATTGGAAATTGAAGCGGAAGTAAACCGGTTAAAAAAAGAATTCAATATTAAAAATGAAATTTATTTTATGCCGATACTTGAAAGCGCATTGGGAATACTCAAAGCATTCGAAATTGCGACGGCATCAAAAAATATTTGCTCACTTGCAATCGGATTGGAAGATTATACTGCCGATCTTGGAACTCAAAGAACCAATGAAGGAAAAGAAAGTTTCTTCGCAAGAGGTATGTTGATCAATGCTGCAAAAGCTGCAGGCGTCCAAGCGATTGATACTGTGTTCTCGGATGTTTCAGATATGGAAGGTTTGAGACAAAGTATAATTGAAGCCAAAGCATTAGGATTCGAAGGCAAAGGATGCATTCATCCGAGACAAATACCAATTGTTCATGAAGCATTTGCACCAACTCAAGATGAAATTGAAAAAGCAAAAAGAATTGTTTTAGCATTTGAAGACGCCGAAAGAAGAGGTTTGGGTGTAGTTTCGTTAGGTTCAAAAATGATAGATCCTCCCGTTGTTAAACGGGCTCAAAAGACATTGTTTTTATCTAAATTAAAATAAAACTAAAATTTTAATAGAATTTAATAAAGGAGAAAAGTCATTCAATAGTCAATCTATTGTCATTCATTAGTCATTCGGTTGTCGTTTCTAACTACCGAAGATGTATTGTAAGCGATCGATAATTATTCAAAAGTTATTAAAATGTAAAAATGATAAATCATTTTTTGTAAATATCTATAAGAAGGGGAATATGAAATTGGATGAATTAAACGTATATCAATTATCAATGACTATGGCAGAAGAAATTTGGAATATTGTAATTAAATGGGATTATTTTACAAAAGATACTGTCGGCAAACAACTTATTCGAGCAGCAGATTCAATTGCAGCTAATCTTAGTGAAGGTTTTGGCAGATTTTTCTACAAAGAAGAACGACAATTTTGTTATTATTCAAGAGGTTCTTTATATGAAACAAAAACATGGTTAACAAAAGCTTCTAATAGAGGGCTTATAAATAATGATGATTTCGAAAGATTTAAAAAAGAAATTAATAACATTGGAGTAAAATTAAATAATTACATTAAATCTATTGGTAAGAAAAAACAATCCTGGGATAAAATACAATTAACTGACAATTGAATGACAGTGCAACGAATGACAATTGAATGACAGCGAAGCGAATGACGATAGATCGACAAAAAAATTTAAATCATTAAAGAATAATAAAAATCAGAAATATTATAAAATGAGACTAATAGAGAATGCTGCAGGAAGATTTGTTCCAACTGAAATTAATGGTGAAAAACAAATTCCATTTAAAGGAATTAATAATTTTAAACCAACCGGCAATAAAGCCAAACCGCCTGTTAGAACTTGTATAGATTATCCTGTTGACGGTAACAAAGTTATAAATAATTTAAAGGAAGCTTTGAAGAAATCCGGTTTAAAAGACGGAATGACAATTTCCACTCATCATCATTTAAGAAACGGCGATGTTTTAACGAATATTCTTTTTGATACGATAAAAGAAATGGGGATTAAGAATATTAGATGGTTTCCAAGCGCTTCATTCCCTGTTCATGAGCATTTAATAAAATATCTCGAAGACGGTACAATTCATCATATCGAAGGAAGCATGAACGGACCACTGGGTAGATTTACTTCACAAGGAAAGATGAAAGGTATCGGAGTTCTACGTTCACATGGAGGCAGGTATCAATCGATTCAAGATGGAGAAGTTCATATCGACATTGCTGTAATTGCCGCGCCGACAGCAGATCCGTTTGGAAATGCAACGGGAGATCGCGGTCCATCTGCCTGCGGACTTATAGGGTTTGCATTAGCCGATTCGGAATATGCTGATAAAGTAATTGTTGTAACTGATAACCTTGTCCCCTTCCCCTGCGTTCCCTGGCAGATTCAGGGCAATAATGTTGATTATGTTGTTAAAATAAAATCACTTGGAGATCCGGCAAAAATTGTTTCGGGAACAACGGAAGTTACCAAATCGCCCGACAGACTGCTCATCGCCGAATATGTAGCTCAGTTTATTGAAGAAGCAGGAATAATGAAAGACGGTTTTTCATTTCAGGCCGGTGCCGGTGGAACGAATTTAGCATTTATTCTTTTCTTAAAAGAAAGGATGAAAGCAAAGGGTGTGAAAGCACGATTCGTCCGTGGAGGCAGCACAAAATATTTAGTTCAATTGCTTGAGGAAGGATTGACGGATTACATACTCGACGGACAGACTTTTGATCTTGAAGGTGTTAGAAGCATGAGAGAAAATCCGAATCATGTAAATACGAGCCCGTTTACAAGCTACAATTTTCACGGCAAAGGAAATTTTGCCTCAATAGTTGACACAGCAGTTTTAGGTGCAACGGAAGTTGATGTTAATTTCAATGCTAATGTAGTGACACACAGCGATGGTTATCTTCTTCATGGAATCGGCGGCTGGCAAAATTGTCTTTATTCAAAATGTACGATATTGGCAATTCCCTCTTTTAGGGATAGAATTCCCGTAATTGTTGATGAAGTAACAACATTATGCGGACCTGGAGAATTAGTTGATGTAATCATAACGGAAAGAGGAATTGCAATAAACCCATTACGCAAAGATTTGATAAAAGCTTTAAAAAAATCATCATTGCCGATTAAGAAAATTGAAGAGATAAAAAAAGAAGTAGATGAAATTTGCGGTGGAGTTCCCGCTAAACCTAAAGTAAATAAAAATAAAGTTGTCGCCATCGTCAAATGGGTTGATGGAACAGTACTGGATTCGGTTTTTCAAATTTCGAAATGAACCGAAAAAAAATCATTTTAATAGTTCAACAGGATTATCAATTTCTTTTTAATTCTTTCTTCCTGTAATTATTTTTTTCAAGATTTGAATTGAACGGCACCGGTGGATCGAGACTTCCTTCTCTCATTATCGGGCATCCAAATATTCGAAAAGATTTTCGGTTATCCATGCAATATATTCTACACTGATTCTTCCTCTCAGGCAATTTTCATAGACGATATAAACTTTTCTTGTTTTTTTCACTTATGGTTTAAACAATCTGCAAAAATTTAAGAAATTATGAACATTTAATTTTATTTCTTGCTTAACTTTTAGATTTTATATAATTTGACATAAACAAGTTACCGGGGAATTTAAATGAAAAAAATTTATATTCTCTTATTGATAGGTTCGTTTCTAATTTTCGGCAAAGTTGAACAAACTCCACGCGTACTCGTATTAACTTATGACGGTGTTATAAACCCCGCATGTGCAGACTACTTCCAGGAAGGTATTAAAAAAGCAGAGGATGAAAAAGATAATTGCGTAATTATTAGATTAAATACTCCCGGGGGTTTGTTGGTATCAACCAGGATAATTGTAACTTCCTTTTTAGAATCCAAAGTGCCTGTTGTTATTTATGTTTCTCCTCCGGGATCACGAGCAGCGTCTGCAGGAGTTTTCATAACGATGGCTTCTAACATTGCTGCAATGGCGCCCGGAACAAATATAGGCGCCGCTCACCCGGTAACGCTTGAGGGAAAACAGGATTCAGTGATGATGGAAAAAGCAACAAATGATGCGGCAGCATTTATCAGATCAATAAGCGAAAAAAGACACAGGAATCTTGAATGGGGTGAGAAGGCCGTTAGAAAAAGTTTATCTATAACCGAAACCGAAGCTTTAAAAAAGAATGTAATAAATCTTATTGCAAAAGACCTTCCAGATCTTTTAGATAAAATAAACGGTATGAAAGTTCAAACCGCCGGCGGTGAAGTAGAGCTTAATACTTTAAATGCCAAAATCGATTATCTCGATCTTAGTTTTGTTCAAAAGCTGCTAAGCCTGATTAGCGATCCGAATATTGCTTACATTCTTTTTATGCTTGGTATCTACGGATTAATCTTTGAGCTGTATAGTCCGGGTGCAATTTTCCCCGGAGTAATTGGAACAATATGTTTAATTCTCGCTTTTTATGCTATGCATACACTACCAATAAATTATGCCGGTTTGGCTTTAATTATTGTTGGAATAATTCTTTTTATATTGGAGATTAAAATTGTGAGTCATGGATTATTAACAATCGGTGGAATTATCTCACTTGTACTTGGTTCAATGATGCTTATCAAAGTACATTCCTTCACACAAGTAATTACCGTATCATGGCAGGTTATTGCAATTTTTGTCGTCTTGACGGTTGTATTTTTCCTTTTTGCAATAACATTAGGAATTAAAGCTCAAATGAAAAAACCCACAACAGGTACTGAGGGATTGCTTAATGAAACCGGTAAAGCAATCACCGAATTAAATCCAACCGGTGAGGTTAAAGTTCACGGTGAAATTTGGTCCGCTGAAAGCGTAGAGGGTCAAATAGCACCTGGTACCTCAATAATAATAAAAGAGGTTTCAAATCTTAAATTAAAAGTGAAACGCGCTGAATAAAATTATTTTCGAAAGGAGTTCAAAATGCAAGTAATATCAACATTCGTAATAGTCTTAATTATCTTTTTAATTTTTATCCTTTCCAGCGCAATAAAAATACTAAGAGAGTATGAACGGGGAGTTATTTTCCGGTTAGGAAGATTAATTGATATAAAAGGCCCCGGGATTATTCTTTTAATTCCTATGGTAGATAGGATGGTAAGAGTAAGCCTGAGAACTGTTGTAATGGATGTTCCTTCGCAAGATATAATAACAAGAGATAACGTTACGTTAAAGGTAAATGCTGTAGTGTACTTCCGGGTTGTGCAGGCACAGAAAGCAATTGTTGAAGTGGAAGATTATTTATTTGCAACATCTCAAATTTCTCAAACAACTTTGAGAAGTATTTTAGGTCAATCCCAATTAGACGAATTATTATCCGAAAGGGATAAGATAAATCAGCAATTACAAAAAATTATTGACGATCAGACCGAACCCTGGGGAATTAAAGTTACTTTGGTTGAAGTGAAACAAGTGGATCTGCCGATTGAAATGCAGCGCGCTATCGCAAGACAGGCAGAAGCTGAAAGATTAAGAAGAGCTAAAGTTATAAACGCAGAAGGCGAATTCCAGGCGAGTCAAAAATTAGCCGATGCTGCTGCGGTTATTAGTAAATATCCTGTTGCGGTTCAATTAAGATTCTTACAGACATTAACGGAAGTCGCTTCCGATAAAAACTCGACCATGATATTTCCAGTTCCGATTGACTTGATTAAACCTTTTTTGGAGAAAGCAGAAAAAGAAAATAAGGAAAGTTAATTTTTTTTAGATAGATAAGAATTAGTTTTACTTAAAATTCAATGGAATGCGGTTAAAACGGATTACACAAATTTTCACGGATTTAATCCGCGTTAATCTGTTTAATCCGCGAAATCCGTGTTCTATTAATTTCATTATTGAATACCTTATAGATTTATATTCACATCAACCATCTCTCATCCTTTTATCACCCCAACCGGTTTAAATATTGCAACCTTTTTGGTAATTCCCTCATCATGCATAACATTAACAACATCAGAAACGTCCTTATAAGCAGCAGGCATTTCCTCTGCAATTGTTCTATATCCTCTTGCTTGAATTATAACTCCGGCCTCTTTTAATTCTTCAATTAAATTTCTTCCCTTTGCAATTTTCATTGCTTTAGTCCTGCTTAAATTTCTTCCTGCACCATGACACGAACTGCCGAACGTTTCCTCCATTGCCTTTTCCGTTCCAACAGCGATGTATGAATATCTTCCCATATCTCCAGGTATTAAAACAGGCTGTCCAATTCCTTTATATTTTTCAGGAATCATTTTACTTCCAGGCGGGAAAGCTCTTGTTGCTCCTTTGCGATGTACACAAACTTTTTTTATTTCTCCATTTATTTTGTGTTCCTCGATCTTTGCAATATTATGGCAAACATCATAAACCAAATTGAATTTCAATTCAGATTTACTCATACCGAAAGTTTTCAAAAAACTCTTTTCAGCCAGATGCATAATTACCTGTCTATTATTCCACGCAAAATTTGCAGCAGCCTGCATAGCCGCAAGATAATCCTGTCCTTCTTTTGAATTTATAGGAGCACAGGTTAATTGTCGATCAGGCAATTTAATCCCAAATTTTTGATTTGCTTTCATTAATAATTTCAAATAATCATCGCAAACCTGGTAACCCAAACCACGCGAACCAGTATGAATTAATACTATAATCTGTCCTTTGAATATTCCCATTACTTCTGCCGCTTGAGCATCAAATATTTCTTCCACAACATCGACTTCAAGGAAATGATTTCCCGAACCGAGTGTCCCTACTTGATCAACTCCACGTTCAATTGCACGGGAACTTACAGCATCTGCATCAGCATTTTTTAATCCACCTCGTTCTTCTGTAAATTCAATATCTGAAGGATTACCCATATCTCTTTCCAAAGCCCAAGCTGATCCTTCCATTAAAAGCTGTTTCATTTCCTTCGGAGTTAATTTTTTAATTGCACCGCTTGAACCTACACCTGTCGGAACATTATTGAAAAGATTATTTATTAAATCTCCAATTTTATTTTTTACGGAATTATACTCTAGTGAAGTGGTTGCCAAACGTACTCCGCAATTTATATCATATCCCACTCCGCCAGGCGAAATAACACCTTCATGCAAATCAGTTGCAGCAACTCCGCCAATTGGAAAACCGTAACCCCAATGGATATCCGGCATTGCTAGACTGTATTTTTGAATTCCGGGAAGGTGAGCAACATTCACTACTTGTTTCAAAGCTTCATCATTGCGGAGATTTGATTCAATCATTTTTTCCGAAATATAAATTCTGCCAGGTACACGCATTTCACCCGAAGCCGGGATTTCCCACAAATTCTCTCTTATTTTATTTAATTCAATTCCATTTATATTCATATTTATTTCTCAGATATCAAAAACAATTCTTGTCGTGTATTTTTCATTAATTAATTTAATGTCCATCTGGTGAAATGTGACAGCTTTTATTTCAGTTTTCAAATCATTTTTATCAGGATCAAATTTTTCTCCTAATAATTCAGCATTTAAAAACCAATCCGCCTCTCTATAAACTTCGATACTTCCTAAATTGTTAAAAATCCATTTATCACTTTGCAGTAAAAAATTCAATTCACATAAAAAGCTTACAAGAAGTTCCTCCAAAGATCTTTCATTCAAACTTATTTTACGTTTTTCAGTACTGTTAATTACCGATTCAGGTTCCAGCACCGCACTTTTAAATGCTGCTGCAGATATGGAAAATAATTCCGTTAAAGAATCTGCATTAACCTCAACAGCAATATCTGCTGTATGATCAATGAATTTGAATGAGCTGCTCATTTTTACATATCTTTATTAAATTCTAGTAACAATCAACAAAAAGAAACCCAAATTTCAAAAAAAATAAGAAAATTATTGATATTTGAATTTTCATGTCGTAAATTATTTAATAATTCAACCCGTATTCTTGTTTTTTGCTGGTGGGAAATTAAATATAACAAAAAGGGCCTTCATTTGAGGGGCAAACCAAAATTGATATTTTGTAAATGAAAACTGTATCAATCATTCTTATAGCGGTACTGTCCATTTCATTTCTTTCATGTAACGATGTCAATGAAGATTCTTATAAAATTAAAAAAGGAGAAAACTACGGCAATACAGGTCCTTTATCCTTTGTCGACGATTTATATGAAAATGGGTCACCGGATTTAATCGATGTTGCAAAAGACAATCCAAATCGGTATGGGGAATCAATCATCAATCTTACAGATCTTGAAACAGGGCTGAATATCTTTTGCGATCATATTTCAGCAGTCCTAAATGATGTAAAAACTTTTGATCTTAGCGGGAAAGGTACAAAGCAATTAATCTATACATACAAAAAAAAGGATTCAATTTATTTAAGAATTTGCGATCCTTTTTTGGATGGCAATATAAGAGTTAATCAGAAAATTGTCAGTGGGAAGAGCAGAGCGGATGGTCAAGTTTGGGATGGGAAATGTATGATAGAAAACTTTGCGGACTTAAACGGAGACGGAATACCGGAAATATTATTATCAGTTGCCTCATCCTATGATAGAATTCCAAGAGGTATTTATGTATTTAATTTTGCAGCAAAAAAAATTATGTGGAAATATGAAACAGGACACTTTGTATATAAAATATATGCAAAAGATTTAAACGGTGACGGCAAACCAGAAATATTTTTTGACACAGGTAC
>CAZKUR010000067.1:0-20854 GCA_964556005.1 uncultured Ignavibacteriaceae bacterium
TATGGAAATGAACTGAATGGAAAAGAGTGCCGGAGTGTGGATTTGAATTTAGGAGCTGGTAAAGTTTTAAGAATTGAAACCGATGACGGAATGGATGATAATTATTCCGATCATATGGCTTTCGGGGATTTGAGAATTGTATATTAGAATTAAAAATTAACCTCCAATTCCAATTTAAATTTTTACATTTTATTGTGAATTTTTTGCTGTGAGCTAATTGCTTTACAACATTATAAAGTATGCATGACGAATTAAAACGAGGAACAATCATGATCTTTTTAAAAATAATTTTAAGATTTATTAAATACGTATAGTTCTTAGGTAGGCTCGAGACTGTCGAATTTCGGACTATTAGATGTTATTCAAAAAAACATTATTCTCTATCTGCAATAATCTAAAAATCAACAGGTTATCATCTTTTAATATCAAGTAATTTTGTGAGAGTATTTATGTTGCCCTTTCTTTTCCCCATTAGAAAAATTTCTATTTTTAATATTCATATTTCCCGTTTTATGGAATAAATCCGTACAAATTCTTGTCATTGCAAATCCATATTCAAAAATTTGCATCTAACCGGTCAAAATATGTTTATAAAATAATGGCAGAAAAATTGATATTTATAAATATTAATTATTAGCCGAAGGTAACAATTAACTATAATTGCACCTTAGAAAATTAAGATTTTATTTTTAGGTTAATTATAAATTATGCAAAGTTCCAATATCAAAGAATCATTAGTTGACTATACCGGTAACAATAAAGAAATTAAAATTAAAAATCCCTTTAATAAAAAGAATAATATAAGCAGGAAGCAGTTTTTCCAGCGGATTGGGCTCTTAGCATTAATTCCAATTTCCGCTGCATGGTATTCTACTGCCGAAAGGCAAATCTTTAAAGATAATGGAAGGAAGAAGATAATCATCCCGCCCGATATAGCTCAGGGTATTACTTTTAATGATTCAATCATAATTGATAAACGCGGAGATGATATAAAAATTTTCTCTTCGAAATGTACTCACCTGGGATGTAAAATTAATAAAGTAGAAAACAATGAATTAATATGTCCATGTCATGGTTCACGATTTTCATATAACGGCCGTCCGGTAAAAGGGCCTGCTGTTTCACCACTCCGTCAATTGCCTATTAAAGTAAACAAAAAGAACGGGGAAATAATCGTCGATGTTCCCGCGTAAAAATAATAGAATCACAATTCCATCAAACGGCAACGCAAAACTTTTCGGGTTTACATTCGGCAATATTGCTTTTGCATCATTTATAATTGCAGCCGTATCAGGTGTACTTCTGGCAATTCCGTTCGATATAAAAAATCCTTACGATTCTCTTTCATATTTGTTAATGACAAATCCCGGCGGTGTTCTATTTAGAAATATTCATTACTGGAGTGCGCAGCTATTTCTAATTTTCTCTATTCTTCATCTTTATGATCATCTTAAAAGAAATACCGAACGTGAATTGAAAAACGGAGTTTGGGCAAGGCTGACTTTTTCCATACTCGTTATTTTTTTCGTGATGCTCTCCGGCTTTATAATCAAAGGCGATGCTGATGGTCAGCAGGCACGGCAGATTATAAGTACTCTTATCGAAAGAATACCTCTTATCGGCAAAGCTATTTCCGTTTCCCTGCTCGGTTCGGGAAATGATTATCAAATTCTTTATGTAAATCATATTGCAACTGCAACAATATTCCTATGGATAATTATTGTTGAACATGCTAAATTTTTCTGGCCCAAGCTAAAGCTTTTTCTTTACATTTTGCCAATTATCATTCTAATAGGTTATATTTTTCCGCCGCAGCTTCATGACGGTCTTAACCAGGTGATTAAAGGTCCATGGTTTTTTCTCGGTTTACAGGAAATACTTCATTGGCTTACTATTCCGTCTCTATCTATTATAATAGGATTAATTTTTCTTATTGCGATTTATCTTTTGCCAAAACTTAAGCTTAAACAATCAACTCTTGTTAAAAAATTTGTATTAGGTTCAGGAATACTTTATCTCATTCTGATTATAATAGGATTCTATTTTAGAGGTGCAGACTGGCAATTTATATGGCCCTGGAAAAATCCTGTTGTGACCCAATACGAATTTGAGCCTTTCGATAATATATCCGCTCCACCGGATTCCCAGCTTGCGAAGAATAATATCCCTATAATATTAGGTAGAAGAGAGGGCTGTTTATACTGCCATAAAAACGTAACCGGGTTTTCACCTGCGCATAACCCGGAATCAATCGGATGCGTTTCGTGCCACGGCGGCAACCCATTTACACTTAATAAAACTTATGCGCACAAAGGAATGATTTTAATTCCAGGCAATATTGCCGAAGCAAAAAGAACATGCGGTTCTGCAAATTGTCATCCCGATATTTCAGACAGAATTCAAAATACATTGATGACTACTATGTCGGGAGTAGTTAGTGTCGATAAATATGTTTTTGGAGAATTGCCCAGCCCGGATCATTACAGTAATATTGATAATATAAGATATTCGCAAGCAGATACACATTTACGCGAACTCTGCGCTTCGTGTCATTTAAGCGGTACAAAAACAGATTTAGGTCCTATCGATCAACTTTCCCGCGGCGGAGGCTGCAATGCATGTCATTTAAATTACGATTCTCTTTCTCTTAAAGATTTGAAAAATATTTCCGGTATGAGTAGCGAACTTCAGGATACTTCACAGAAATTTTATCATCCTTCGCTTTCAATTAAGATAACCGATACACACTGCTTTGGCTGCCATAGCAGATCGGGAAGAATTTCTACAAATTATGAAGGCTGGCATGATACTCTTTTAAAAGAAAGTGAAGTTAAAAACGATTCTGTTTATAGGATATTACAAGACGGACGCGTTTTTGTTCGTGCGCAAGCTGATGTGCATTATGAAAAAGGAATGGAATGCATAGACTGCCACATATCCAGAGAAACTATGGGCGATGGCAAAAAATATTATCATGAGGAAGACCAGGTTAAAGTTGCATGCACTGATTGTCATTTCAACGGAAAGCCTTTGACAGTAACAAAAAATCAGTTAGATGCCGAATCGCAGAAAATTATAACTTTAAGAAAATATGAAGGCAAGAATATTAAATTCCTTAAAACGAAAAATTCTGGCTACCCGTTAGTAAATACTTTTATTAATGATAAAAATGAACCCGTGTTGAGAACGAAAAATTCCGATAAAATTCTGCCTTTGAAACCTCCGGCATTAATTTGTACTAATTCAAAAGCGCACAAAGATTTGTCATGCTCAAGCTGTCATACAGCATGGGCCACACAGTGCGTTGGATGTCATACTCAATATGAGCCCGGTGAAAAAGCTTTTGATCTTCTCGCGAAGAAGGATGTTTACGGAGCCTGGATCGAAACTTCCAAAAATTACCTAACTGAACCGCCTGCGTTAGGTGTTAGACTTTTAAAATCCGAAAACGGCAAGATTAAAAAAGAAGTCGATAGTTTTATTCCGGGAATGATTATTACGATACAGGATGAAAAAACATCATCGAAAAATAATGATATTATTTTTAAACGGCTTTATGCACCTTCGTTCCCGCATACGATATCGAAAAGCGGGCGAAGCTGCAAATCATGTCATAATAATCCGGTTGCTCTCGGGTACGGCAGGGGAGAATTAGAATATGCTAAAGATGGAAATTTCGGAAAATGGAAATTTACTCCAAAATATCCGCTGCTTAAATATGATGGTTTGCCCGAAGATGCATGGATAGGTTTTCTGCAAACTCGCGGAGTATCTTCAACAACAAGAACTAATGCAAGACCTTTTAACATTGACGAACAGAAAAAAATTTTAACAGTCGGCGCTTGTTTAACATGTCACAAAGACAACTCAAAACCGATGGAAGAATATCTTTCCACCGGTAAAATGCCAAAAGTAACGAAAAAGTGTTTGCTGCCGGAGTGGAATTAAACATAATAAAAATTAATATCTCAGTAAAAAGATCAGGTGTTATTTGTATTCATCTCCTACAAGAGATGTTGGATGTTCCACTCTACTTTTGGGAAGTGATTGTTAACTTATAAGTACAATAAAGATTTACAAACTAATATTGAGATTTTATGTTAAAAATATAAATAGATTGTTTTTATTGAATATATAGTTGCATCCCCGAATTATTAAAAATACTTTTTTTCTCATTATTCCATGTAAAAAGTATAATAGCTTCTTATATTTAAGAAAACAGTATATTAAAATTATGATTGCATCGATTTTTCTTGCTGGCAGAAAAATTGATATTTATAAATATTAACTTTAAAAAAAGAGAGAATTAAATGGCTATACCAAAAAGGTTTAAAAAATTTACGGAAGATTATCCTGATGTAGCTTCGGCTTATGAAGCATTAGGCAATGCTGTACATTCTGCCGGGCCGCTGGATGTAAAAACAAGAGCTTTAATTAAATTAGGAATTTCTACAGGCGCAAGACTTGAAGGTGCAGCGCATTCGCATGCAAGAAAAGCGTTGAAAGCAGGAGTAACAAAAGAAGAAATGACACAAGCTGTTTTACTTGCAATGCCTACTATCGGGCTGCCTTCTACCATGGCTGCTCTTAGCTGGCTGGATGATATATTCGAAAAAGAAGAAAACAAATAACTATTTTTTTATTTACCTTCGTGCATTAAAAGATGATTATTCTGAAAGATAATTTCAACCGGGTTCACGACTACCTGCGGATTTCACTTACCGACAAATGCAATTTAAATTGTTTGTACTGCAATCCAACAGGTGTCGAAGGTTTAAAATTTAGGAAAGATGATATTCTTTCTTTTGAAGAATTGTTGAGAATCATCGATGTTTTTGCCGGGAAACTTGGAATACGAAAAATCAGATTTACCGGCGGCGAACCTTTGGTTAGAAAAGATGTTTTATTCTTCTTTGAAGAAGTTTATAAATTGAAATTGAAATACGGTTTCAAAGTCGGACTGACTACTAACGGTACTATTCTCGAAGATAAACTCGAAAAACTTAAATACTCCGGACTCGATAAACTTAATATCAGCCTCGACTCTCTTCAACCGGAGAGATTTAAATATATCACCGGTAAAGATCAGATTAATAAAGTATTAAACGCGATAGATAAAGCGGAAAAGCACAATTTCTCTTCTCTAAAAATCAATGTAGTAATTATTAAAAAAATTAATGATGATGAAATTTTCGACTTTGTTGAATTTGCTAAAAACAGGAAAATAACAGTTAGGTTTATTGAATTCATGCCGTTTGGCAACAACGAATGGAGCAGGGGAGGATTCGTTGGCTACCTTGAAATGAAAAAATTGATCGAAGAGAAATATTCACTTCATGAAATCAGCTACGATGGAAACAATGTTTCAAAGGATTATGCTATTGAAGGCTTTAAAGGAAACATTGGTTTTGTCAGTTCAATTTCCGATCACTTTTGCAGTACATGCAACCGTTTGAGAATTAATGCCAAAGGAAAAATGAAATTGTGTCTTTTCTCTTCCGGCCAAAACGAACTTGATTTAAAACATCTGATTAATTCCGGTATTGACGATAATTCAATTTGCCGTGAAGTTGAAAATATTCTGAAATTTAAATTAGAATATCATCCTGATGTTGAAGAACTTATTAAATTGGAAGAGAACAAAATGTTAAGCATCGGAGGATAAGATGGCTAGGCTTTCTCATATAAATTCTAAAGGAGAAGCAGCTATGGTGGATATTTCGGAAAAACCTGAAACCGTTAGAACTGCCGAAGCGTTCGCAGAAGTATTTGTCTCTTCTGAAGTTTTTAAAAGAATAAAAGAAAATACCGTTGAAAAAGGAGATGTACTTTCAATCGCTAAGTTTGCCGGGATACAAGCAGCAAAAAAAACTTACGAATTAATTCCGCTGTGTCACAATATCCCTGTATCGAATATTTATCTGGAATTGAAATTAAACTCAAAGACAAAATCTGTTGGTATTAAATCCAAAGCAAAAACGGTTGCAAAAACAGGCATTGAAATGGAAGCGCTTACGGCTGTATCGGTTGCAGCGCTTACTGTTTACGATATGTGTAAAGCTATAGATAAAACTATAATTATAACAAACATTAAGCTGCTTTCAAAAACCGGCGGTAAAAGCGGAAATTATTCTATCGATGATATTTAAACAAATTAAAGCAGATGTGAAGTTAATGGAATCAAATTTAATCGATACGGAAATAGAGGAGAAGAAAGTCAAAGAAAAACCGGCTGGAAAAATCGTTGCTATTTCTATCAGTAAAAAAAGAGGTATTCCGAAGAGTAATGTACCTTCGGCTAAGCTTTTAAAGAATTACGGGATTGAGGGTGACAGCCACGCAGGAAACTGGCATCGGCAAGTTAGTTTTTTAGCTGTTGAGAGTATCGATAAAATGAGAAAAGCCGGCCTTCCAGGATTAAGACCTGGCGCTTTTGCTGAAAACATTACTACTGAGTTTATTGATATTCCGAATTTGAAGATCGGTTCGAAAATAAAAATCGGTAATGAGGCCGAACTTGAAATTACACAGATTGGGAAAGAATGCCATACAAAGTGTGCTATCTTTGTTAAGGTTGGTGATTGTGTAATGCCTAAAGAAGGTATTTTTGCTAAAGTTATAAAATCAGGGCAGATATTTACCGGCGATACGGTTTCTGTCGAAGGATAAATATGATAAGTTTTAACGAAGCTAATCAAATAATAAGCAACGAATTCAAAGAACTTCAGATATCACAGGAGTGTGTAGACCTTCCTAATTCTGTAAACAGAATTTTGTCAGAGGATGTTTATTCCGATCTGAATCTGCCGCCGTTCAATAATTCGGCAATGGACGGTTATGCAATTATGTATAATGAAGGGATTCGATCGTGGAAAATTACCGGTGAGATTTCAGCAGGTAATTTTATTGAACATTCACTTGATGATTATTCTGCAGTAACGATAATGACCGGCGGAAAACTGCCTGCCAATTGCGATACCATAATTCCTGTTGAATTTGTTTTGGTTAACGGCGACGAAGTTAAATTAAAAGATGAAGTCGAAATTAAAAAAGGACAGAACATACGTAAAGCCGGAGATGATTTAGCAAAAGGAAAGCTTGCATTACCAAAAGATACTTTTTTAAAACCTCATCATATTGCTGCTGCAGCCTCATGCGGAAAAGTAAATTTAAAAGTTTACGGAAAATTAAGAATCGGTGTTCTCGCCACAGGTGATGAATTAGTCGATATTCATGAAACACCGCAGGATGATAAGATAAGATGCTCTAATCTTTATTCGCTTCTCTCGGCAATAAGAGATATGAATATGCAGGCAATTAATTTTGGTATTGTGAAAGACAACAAACAGCTTATCCGTGATAGAATCAAATGGGCATTTGAAAGTGATTTAGACATTTTCCTTACAACCGGCGGTGTTTCAGTCGGTAAATTTGATTATTTAAAAGAAATTTACGAAGAGCTGGGTGTAGATATTAAATTTTGGCAGGTATATGTTAAACCCGGCAAACCGGCTTTGTTTGGGACATATAAAAACAACGACAAAACTATTTTAGTATTTGGCCTTCCGGGAAATCCTGTTTCTTGCCTTGTAAATTTTATCCTGTTTGTTAAGCAAAATATATTAAGATATTTTAATAATGAAGATCAAAACCATGTACAAGCAGTGCTGGAAGATGATTTGAAGAAAGAAGATAAAAAGAGACATTTTATGAGGGGCTTTCTCACTTACAATGAAGGTGCTTATTATGTAAAGAAAGTCGGTTCACAGTCTTCCGGCAATATTGCACAGATGGCGATGTCGAATTGTCTTATAGTTGTGGAAGAAGAGCGTTTTAATCCTGCAAAAGGAGAACTTGTAAAATGTATAATGATATAACAGGAATAATTCTTTCCGGAGGAAGCAGTACACGAATGGGTGTAAATAAATCTTTGTTGAAGATAGGCAGCAAAACAGTAATTGAACATGTCCTTGTTTTGATGGAATCTATTTTCACAAATGTAATTCTTAGTACTAATAATCCTGAGGATTATTCTTTCCTTGGTACACAAATGTTTAAAGATGTTTACCCTCACTCAGGACCGCTTGCCGGTATACATTCCGGGCTTGTTAATTCAAGCAGGCAAAAGAATTTTATTCTTTCATGCGATATGCCTTTAATGACGAAAGAGATGATTGATTATATAATTCAATTTAAAACGGATAAACCGGTAACTGTCGCTAAGTCTGAAGGATATATACAGCAACTATGCGGTTTGTACGATAAATCATGTGCCGGATTTGCAGAAGAAATATTAATTAATGAAGCCGATAATGAATTAAGGGAAACCGAGCAAAAAAAGAGAGGCTGCAGAGTGCTGAGGTTAATCGATGTTGTAGGTGCTGAAATAATAGATGCCGAAAGTCTCTCTTTCTATAGTCCCGATCTTTTTTTCAACATGAACAAAAGAGAGGATTATGAGTATGCACTAAAAAAACTATCCTCTAAAACATCCGTTTAATCTTCATTATTTCTTAATTACTTGTGCCGGATGAACCTTTCACCCGAAATAAATATAAACAATATCAAACGTTCTCACGAAATAGAAGAACAAAAATTATTTTCTTTTAATTGAAAACCTCTTAGTAAAAAAAATTACACTATCGAATTAAAGTAGATAATTTCCAGTGGCAAAGAATTTGATATTTATAAATATCAAAAATTGAATTTAAGGTCACATTTAAGTTCGGAATTGATTTGGAAGCAATTGAAAAACATGAAATACCGCTATTCCCTATAAGTGTAGCTGCAAAATTATTAGGTATATCAGTCCATACTTTAAGAATGTACGAAAAAGAAGGATTGATAGTTCCTTTTAAAAAAGAATCAAATCACCGTCTTTATTCGAATTCGGATATAGAGCGGTTATCATGCATTCGAAATACCATAAATGAATCAAAAATAAGTATTGCAGGTATTAAAAGTATTTATTCGCTTATACCCTGCTGGGAAATAACCGGATGCTCTGAAAGCGACAGGGTAAAATGCGATGCTTACAAATCACACTCAAGTCCGTGCTGGAGCTTTAAGCATACCGAAAATGTTTGTGCCGGTCTTAATTGCAGAAATTGCGAAGTCTATAAGAACTTTATAGAAAATGGCAGCCTTAAAGAAAAATTAAAAATAGTAATAAAGTAGAATATCCCGTACCGGATTTTATAACAGGAGTACAGGATAGTTAAATTAACAGGAGGAAATGCTTGGGAAATAAAATTTCTCGGCGGTCATTTCTAAAGGTCAGTGGTACTGTGGGAACAGGTGCAGCAATTGGTTTATCTGCTGTTCCTAAAAAGGCTAAAGCAGCCGGGAGAATAAATCCGGAAAAAATGGCAAGAATTCCCACCGTGTGTGAACAATGTTTTTGGCGCTGCGGAATAATCGCTAATGTACAAGAGGGCAAATTAATAAACATAGAAGGGAATCCGCTTAATCCTAATAATCGAGGTAGAATATGTGCACGGGGTAATGCCGGTGTAGCATTACTTTATGAGAAAGACCGTTTGAAAAATCCGATGATAAGAGTTGGAGAAAGAGGAAGCGGCAAATGGAGAGATGTAAGCTGGGATGAAGCACTGGATTATACTGCAGAAAAGCTGTTAGCCGTTACAAAAAAATACGGAGTTGAAGCCAACGCTCTCTTCTCTCACGGCGCATCCGCATATTTTATTAACGATATGTATAGGTTTTGGGGCACACCTAATAATGCTGCTCCATCGTTTGCTCAATGCAAAGGTTCAAGGGATGTCGGATATGAATTAACATACGGTGAATCCATCGGTTCTCCCGAACGACTTGATCTGGCAAATGCAAAAGTTATTACCTTAATCGGAAGCGCCTTAGGTGAAAACATTCATACAGGTCAAATCATTGATTTTACGGACGGCATCGGAAACGGCGCGCAGGTAATTACAGTTGATCCGCGATTCTCTACTGCAGCAAGCAAAGCTAAATATTGGCTCCCAATTAAACCTGGAACCGATACTGCACTGATTCTGGCATGGATACATGAAGTAATTAAAAATAAAGGATACGATGAAAAGTTTGTCCGCACTTCAACGACAGGATTTTCGGAACTTACCAATCATGTAAAAAGTTTTACACCTGAATGGGCAGAAAAAATAACAGAGATTCCATCTTCTGTAATAAAAGAAACCGCAAAATTAATGATGGATGCAAAGCCTGCAGTTTTAGTTCACCCGGGAAGACATGTGGCCTGGTACGGCAATGATGTACAAAGAGCGAGAGCAGTAGCAATACTTGCAGCTATTCTGGGAGTATGGGGGCAGAAGGGTGGTTACTTCCTTAATTCTCATTTTCCCGCTCAATATAATGCTTTGAATATTCCCGATGCACCTACTCCTAAAAAAGAAAGAGCAGACGGTGCAGGTATTCGTTATCCTTATGCGAATAGTGAAGGGTTAACTCAAGAACTTGTAAAAGCAACTTTGCAGCAAAAACCTTATCCGATAAAATCATGGATGGTGTTCGGCCAAAATATTTTCAATAGTATTCCCAACGAAGGAGATACAAAAAAGGCAATTGATAATCTTGATTTCTATGCAGTAGTCGATGTTAGACCGACAAAACCAACCTGGTTTGCAGATGTTGTAATGCCGGAAGATACTTATCTTGAAAGATATGATATGCTTATGACGGTTTCTGGATGGCATGAGCAGTATGTAGCCCTAAGGCAGCCTGTGGTTAAACGTGTGCACAATACGCGTCCCGGATGGTGGATAGCTAAAGAGTTAGGAAAGAGATTAGGATTGTCGGCATTTTATCCTTATGACGAATATGAAGATGTTATTAAGTATCAGTTGCGTGATTCGGGTATCTCTTTTACAAAATTAAAAAGAGACGGTGTAATTACATTTCCTGCAAAACCTTATCTTGATGCGAATGAAACTTATTCATTTAAAACAGCCGATAAAAAAATCCAATTATATTCAAAAGAATTAAAAGAGCTTGGTTTCGATCCGTTACCGAAATACGAACCGGTGAATGATCCGCCGCATGGTTACTTTAGGCTTGTTTACGGAATGATGCCTGTTCATTCGCACGGAAAAACCGAAAGCAACCCGTGGCTGAACACAATCATCTCCGAACCGCATCTTTGGATTAATGAAACGACCGCAAGAAGTATGGGATTAAAGGATGGAGATGAAATAGTTCTTGAGAATCAGGACGGAATTAAATCAGATAAAATAAAAATTTTAGCAACTCCGGGAATGAGGCCGGATGCGGTCTATTTGCCACACGGATTCGGCGGGAACGATCGCGGACTTCTCGATTATACAAAACGTCGGGTTTCGGATAATCTTTTGATATCAAAATACACAGTCGATCCGATAAGCGGCGGTACCGGACTTCGCGTTAATTTCGTCCGTGTTCTGCAGAATGATCAACCTCTAATGCCTTCGGTTGAAGTCAGCTTCACCGGGGTAACGTCTAAAAAAGTATCAAATATTAAACAAAATGAAACTGAAACTAGAACCTTCAAGCGGGTTATTACCAAGAAAGAATCCGCCGTCAGGGAAGGGTGCTAGGAGTTATATATGAGTAAATATGCAATGGTAATAGATATGGACAGGTGCGTTTCATGTCATGCATGCGAGGTGGCTTGCCGGTCGCACTATGATGTGCCTGTTCCATATTATAGAAACTGGGTTCATCAATTGAGACCTGAAGGAGTATATCCTGATATTAAAAAAGTCAGTTATGTTGGGCTTTGCAATCATTGCGATGATGCGCCTTGCGTGAAAGCATGTCCGACAGGAGCAACATATAAACGAGAAGATGGTATTGTTGTAGTTGATAAGAATTTATGTATCGGCTGCGGGTTGTGCATCGATGCATGTCCTTATGGTGCAAGATATATAAATCCTGATAATGAAAAAGTTGACAAATGTGATTTTTGTGTAGACAGAATTACTCACGGTGAAGAGCCTGCCTGTGTTGCAACTTGTATTGCAGGTGCCCGTATATTCGGAGACCTTGATGATCCGAAATCAAGTGTTTCCAAATTAGTAGCAAGCGGTGCTGAACAGAATGTATCGGATGAAGTAAACGTTGGCCCCAATATTTATTACCTGGATAGTCATAACGATTTTCCGGTTGTAAAAGCAGCTTTTCCTCCGAAAGTACCCCACACGCCCACACCGCAAAGTATGTGGAGTAAAGTCCTGCGGCCGCTATTTTGGCTGGCGATCGGAGGAACTTTCCTTGGTCAGTTTGCTGCATTTGCTGCACAATTAATTAAAGGTGAAAGTGAAGTGAAGGAGTAGAAGATGGGACTAAGTACAAGCAAATTAAACGAAGATATTATTTTAGATCATGACCTTTTAAAGAGTCATAGGCGCCTGACATTTGAAGAAAAACGAATTTTAGCAAATCGTGTTATGAAAAAGCACGGAGTTGCCGGAGTAACTCTGCATTGGGTGAATGCAATTTCATGGTTCCTGCTTATTGCGACAGGGGTTGCATTGCTTTCGGCAACATATCTTAAATTCGCACCCGATTGGTATCTCGATATGATGGAGGGCATTTTCGGGAACAAAGGAGCAATGCTTCACTTTCATATTGCAGTAGGAATTTTTTGGGTTCTTACTCTTTTATTGTATGGAGTTTTCGGGTTTAAAAATTATTTGCTGGATTTCATAAAGCATGATTTAACGCTTGATAAAGATGACATAAGATGGTTCCCGGCCAAGGTTAAAAACTTAATGGGCAAGTTGAGTAATTATAATATGCCTGCACAGGGAACTTATAACGCCGGGCAAAAGGCTTATGCAGTAATTGTCGCAATAAGTACCATTGCACTTATAATTACCGGCCCGGTCATGGCTTTTCACATCGGTTCGATAACCGTAATTCAGTGGGCAATGATGATTCATTTTGTTGCCACGATGTCGGTATTTACCGGTGTATTTGTTCATGTTTATATGGCAGCGCTTTTCCCGGAAGAGCGGCCGGCTTTTTTCTCTATGATTACCGGTAAGGTGAATGAACTTTATGCATATCTGCATCACTACAAATGGTGGAAAGAAATTAAAAACGAAGAACACCTTTTCTTTAAAGAGGAATTACAGAAAGACGGTATACTATTGCCTGAGCTGGAAGAATGCAAGAATATTAAAGATCATATAGTTTCGGCAAAGGTTTACAATCTGGAAGGAGAACAATTATGAAAAAGAAATTATGGGATCCTATTTTCGGAGGAATAATGATCGGACTGGCAATCATTCTTACATTTTATATATCAGGAAGAGGCCTTGGAGCTTCCGGAGCAATGACAGATTTTGCCGTTTGGATTCAGAACGCTGTCTCACCCGCTTATACTCATTCAAGTGAATACTTTTCCAAATATGTTGCGAACGGCCAAAACCCGTTAAACGATTATCTCGTATTTATGGGAATAGGAATAATGATTGGAAGTTTTTTAGCAGGAAAAGTTTCGAAGGATTTGAAGTTTGAAGTATTGAGAGGACCTAATATCTCGGATAAAGGTAGATTAGGTTATGCATTAGTAGGAGGTGCGCTTGTAGGCTTTGCCGCAAGATTAGCAAGAGGCTGCACCAGTGGTCAGGCATTAGTAGGAGGTGCTGAACTCTCGGTTGGTTCCTGGGCTTTCATGTTTTCAATTTTTATCGGTGGATTTGCCGTAGCTTATTTTGTAAGGAGACAATGGATATGATTGGACCATTAGTAAAAAACGGAATAATTTCGGGCGGAGTTAATACAATATTTGCAGTACTAATAGGAATACTTTTCGGGTATGCACTTCAACGTTCTGGATTTACAAATTCACGGAAAATTGCTTCAACTTTTTATATGAAGGATGTGGATGTACCGGTTGTTATGTTTACTGCAATTGTTACAGCTTCCATCGGGCTGTGGGGGCTATCCCTCTTTGGATTAATCGATTTAGCAAAATTTTATTTTCTTCCGTCTTATTTATTGCCGATGATAGTTGGAGGACTTATATTCGGAGTCGGTATGGCAGTGGGTGGTTTTTGTCCCGGGACTTCTCTTGCATCTATGGTTACGGGTAAAATAGATGCAATGGTTTTTGTAGTAGGATTTTTTCTCGGTAGTTTGGCTTTCGGAGATTTCTATCCTATATGGAAAAATTTCTATCAATCAGGTGCCAACGGAGTCTGGCGCATCGACCAATTATTTAATGTAAATGTCGGACTTGCGGTTCTGCTTGTTACACTTCTGGCGGTATTTGGAAGTCTGGGAATGAGAAAACTGCAATTTAAATTCTGGGGTAAAAATGATTAAGATATCAAAAAAACATTCGATAATATCTCTGGCGATTCTTGCCGCATTGATCATGGCTTTATTTCCAACAACATCGTTTATAGGCGAGCCATATGTTTTTGACACACATTTAAAACAGCAGTTTTACAATACAGCAGGTATTTTTACTGTTTCACCAATGGAAGCCGCAGAATATTATGCTGAAAATACATCGAATTGCTACTGGATTGATTTAAGAGAAAACAAAGAATTTAAAAAATCTCATCTTTCACCTGCATTAAACGAAGATATAAAGACACTGGAGAGATCTAAGTGGAATCCCGAAGATATAATTCTCATCTATGGAAACAATACTCAAGAAGCTCAAAAAGCTGTTTCGATGTTGAGGCAAATGGCTAATGCACGTGCTTTTGCTGTTGAAGGTGGATTTAATGAGGTAAAAGAGTATTTAATGGATCCTATTGGAATTAATCTGACATCCAGGTTAACCAATAAGCAGCTTGCAAATCTGCTGGAATTGCGCGGGAAAATATCCGGAGAAAAAGTATCTCCTTCACAGCTATTGGAGAAATTAAAAAGCAGTAAATCAAAAGCCGTTCATGAAGGCTGCTGAAATTAAATAAAGGGTACTTCTAAAAACTTCAATATTCTTTGCGAACTCTGCGTATTCTTTGCGTTCTCTGCGTTAAATTTTTACAAAAGACAGTTTTTAGAAGTGCCCTAAAAAAAATGAGAATTTTCACTTACGGTTCTACAGTTAATATAAGACGGTGGATTTTTAATAATTAAAAAAAGGGAAGACAATCATGCCCTCCCTTCATTTTAATTCCTCACTTGTATAAATTTTACTTCATCAGAATCATCTTCATAGTTTTGCTGAAACTTTCTGTACTTAATTTATAAAAATATATGCCGCTCGGAAATTTACTTCCGTCAAACTCAACTTCATATTTTCCTGCCGGTTTATACTCATTAACTAATGTTGCAACTACTTTTCCTAATGAATCAAAAACTTTCAGAGTCTGCCAACTGCCGACCGGGGACTGCCAGCTGATTGTTGTGGTCGGATTGAAAGGATTGGGATATGCATTATTCAATATATAACTCTGCGGCAATCCTGAGGTATTTTCAATTTTAAAACCCGTAGCCGAATGTACTACGCTGAATGAATCTATAATCACACCTGCTGGAGTTATAACCCTTAATTTAAGTGTACTTTTGTTTATTTCAACCGCGCAGAAGTGATTTGCCATTGTCGCAGTTACAATATACGGATAACTTGTATCGGGCTGATAAAGAGGGGCCCCGCCGCCTCCGGTAGTAATGTGCTGTATATTGTTTACTACCGCCCGTGCATAGTAGTGATTATGTCCTCCAAATACGATAGGAACACCATATTCCTCGCAAAGAGGTTGAATATAGTTCTGGACATCAGTATTGTTTGAATGATGCCCGGCCGTCCACCCTGGTTCATGTAAATAAATAAATTTCCAGGCTTTGGTTGTCGATGCAAGATCATTTTCAATCCAGGTAAGTTGAGCAGAACCGGGCCCGTAACTTGTATATTGATCTACAACGACAAAGTGAGCGGGACCATAATCAAACGACCAATAACGTCCGTCCACAAACGGATAAGGAAAATACTTTTTAAATAATATTCCCGATCCTTCGTGATTGCCCATGCACGCCTGGTAAGGCAGGGTGGCAAGCATTTCCTGTATATTGGAATATGAGGGATCAAAAAACTCATTGGTCCAGTAAGTCTCGTTGTCACCATTAGATACAAGATCGCCTGAAGAAATAACTATTGACTGAAAATCAGAGTCCTCATAATACGTTTCCAACATTGCCGCCGCTACCTGGTCGTGAGTCCCGGGATTTGATCTGGTATCACCATAAACAAAAAAGCTGACTGCATTGGAACTGGTATCCGGTGCTGATCGAAAATTTCCGGTATGAACTTCCTGGCCTGCTGTAATACGATAATAATATTTTGTGGCAGGATTTAAATTTGTAATAGTATAAGTATGCTGATGATCTGTTCCATATTCATAGGTTTGTGCACTTCCAAGAGAATACAGAGTATCTGTGCCCCAGTCAATCCGGCATGTGTCTGTGGAATATAATTGCCATATCACCTGCATTTCCGTTTCATTACCATTATAAATAAGGTACGGTGCCTTGCGTGTTAACTGCGGGAAAACCAGATTAGATATTATAAAAAGTAAAAATAAGAATGCGGAAAAGGAAGAACTTATCTTTTTCATAATTTTCTCTCCCTTAATGTTTAAATAATACGATCTCACAATTACAGGACTAAAATAATAAAAAACAACTAATGATAGTCATTATATTAAGAGTACAAATTTATGCCAGAATTCTATCTGAGAAGAAACATAAGTTTGTATGATTGTATGAAAAAAAGTTCAGCCAATCAGCCTGAATCCATCCCGGATTCAGTGAAAAATTCCATGCAGCAAATATTTATTTCAATAAAATCATCTTCCTGATTGCATTATAACTGCCAGTTTGAATTCTGTAGAAGTATACTCCACTCGGAAGGTTTGATGCATTGAATTCAACTTCATATTTTCCTGCCGGTTTGTATTCATTAACCAATGTTGCAGCTTCTCGTCCAAGTACATCGTGTACTTTCAATGTTATCCGACCGCTTACCGGTAACCGAAAACCGATTACCGTAACGGGATTGAATGGATTGGGATAATTCTGGCTAAGCTCAAATCCATTATTTGTTGAAACTTTCACTATAACGGTTTTAGAATAACCAAAAGAACCATTAAAATCGATCTGCTTAATTCTATATGTATATACACCATCTTCTAATTTCGAATCGGTATAAACATAGAAATGAAGTCGAGCAGAAGTTCCGTTACCATTAATAAATGCTACATCATTATAATTTCCGTTTCCGGTTCTTCTCTGAATTTGGAAACCTTTATTATTTGTTTCGGTAGCCGTTGACCATTTTAGAATAATATTGTTATTATTAACGTTTGCAGTAAATGATTGCATTTCAATAGGTAGAACACTATACATAAGTACATTATCTATATACCATCCATTTAAGTTAGATGAAAATCCGCTGAATGAAAAACCCATTTTCATACTGTCCCGTCCTGAAAAATCAAGTGTGACTGAATCGGGACCCACATTCCCGCCTGATGATGGAAAATCCCATAGAATTGTCCATGTATTTCCATTATCTGTTGTATAGCCGGCTCTAATATTAAAAGGATCTGCAAGCCAATCAACATAATGATGAAATTTAAATTCTAACTGTTGACCATTTGCATTTGCGAGATTCTTCGACATAATCCATGAATCTCCATTAAAAGTTGTAGAGCTATTGAATTCCAATTCAGGGGGTTCTCCACCTGCATTATTCGACCATGGTATCGTCCAGTTTGTTAAACCGTTGGGCCCGACAATAGTCCATCCGGAAATACCATTATTAAAATAATCTTGGATGAACCATCCCGGAGGAAGTGTTTTGAAATGCCAGACATAACCGTAGTAAGTTCCTGCACTTGTAGATACAACTACCCGCCAATAATAAGTTGTATTACTCTCCATTGTTCCTGGATCAAAGCTAGTAATGGCTGAGCCGGAATAAACTAAATTCATTGCATAAGGAGAAGTACCAAAATATATCTCAGTATAAGTTGCACCTGGAACATTGTACCATGAAAACTGCGTATTTATACTTACATTTAGTGCTCCATTGGCAGGATACGGATTATAAGCACCGGGCTGGCACCCGAAGGCATTATCAAGAGCAAACGGAGCTATCTGTTCAAACCCCCAATCAATTAGAAGGGTTGTCGCACCGGTATTATGATCCATTGTTCTTAATTGACCTGTTAATGTTGAATTGTTGAATGCACTTAAATATATTGTCCCTGTTAAGGCATCGATATCCATCCCCTGGCCGTAATTTGCATCGAAACCTATTGGGCCTAAAAGGGTAGTTACACCCGTTAACGGATCAAATTTGTAGGCATTGTCGTCAATTATATCGTATCCATACCCTACACCCATAATACTTATGCAGATATCTATCATACAGCCTGTTGTGTCAGGGAAACTTCCGATTAAAGTAGCTTTAAGTGTGTTTAAGTCGAGGCAGTATAGATTATTTGTTTCTCCGAAAATACATGCTGCCAGGTAATATTTTTGACATGGGTTAACGGCAATGCCGTTTACAGTGCCGCCTGCCTCAATTCCTGTTATTGGACCAAGCTCAGTCATTGCACCGTTTAAAGGATTCAATTCCCATAAAGTATTAGGAGAACCGGCATCGACAACATAATAATTACCTTCATTACCCCGCACTGCACATGAAGCGAAGGATGGATCATACCAGGAATTTAACCATGTAAAAGGGGAACCTTCAGGTATAGGAACTGAAAAAGTAGAATAATCGGAATTACTGTATCCATATGCCTTAGTAAATTCTTGAATCGAGTTAATATTATTGTGGATAGGAAGTTTTTTGGGAAACCTATTTAGTTCAGGTACTCTACCGTTATGAGGACTCCTATCCTGTGAATATTGATTAACTGTTAAAATAAATAAAAGAAAAAATATTGCGGATTTGCATTGGGAAAAATTTTTCATTCACCGATCCTCCCTTTTTAGATCAGATCATTACATTTTATCCGATATGGTAATTGAATGGGAAATTTCAAATTTATAAATGAACTTTCCCATTCATATTTTTATAAAGTTAAATTAAAAATTTATAGATATGAATTCTTAATTAACTATAGAACATTAAGCAATTTTATTTATTAATTCAAGATTTTTTCAAATCTTTTTGCTCAAGAAAACACATTCCTTATTTGAGTAAAATCATTTTCTTTGTCTGACTAAAAGAACCTACTTTAACTTGATAAAAATATATGCCACTTGGCAGGGAAGTAGCATTAAAATTAATTTCATATTTTCCAGCCGGTTTGTATTCATCGACTAATGTCGCTACCTCTTTTCCCAAAACATTAAATATTTTTAAATTGACAAATCCGAAATGCGAAATCCGAAATCTGATTTTAGTGCTTGGATTGAAAGGATTCGGGTAATTTTGTTCGAGTGAAAATTTTATCGGCGAAGTTATATCCACGTTAACAACATTTGAATACTCAAGCGAACCGTCGAAGTCGATTTGCTTAAGTCGGTATTGATATTTTCCAAACTGAACATTTTCATCTTTATAAGTATAAGAATGCATCTTAGTCGTAGTCCCGTTTCCATTTACAAATCCTATTTTCTCCCAATCTTGTAATCTTTCAATCTTGTAATCTTTCAATCTTTCAATTTCAAATCCACGATTATTCGCTTCGCCTGCCGTTGACCAATTTAAAATTACCCTACCGGAATTAACTTCTGCAGTAAAGCTAACAAACTCAACCGGTACGGATTCATCGACTTTAAATTTGTAATAGCCGTGAGGAGCAGTCAGCGGTTTTGAAATTGTTTTACCGTCATTTGCTTGAGCGGTTATAAAATAATAAACAATAGTTCCGGGTTCCTGGGAAGGGATATATCCCGTATAATTATTCTCACTCGTCAGAGTCATACTCACCGGGTTGTATCCAGCACTAGTATCAATTGACCAGTTAACTTCAGCCGATTCAACTCCGGTTCGGGTTTTTATAAACGCATCAATTTCATAATGGCTTTGATAAAAAACCGTATCTTCCATTCTTGCATGAGAAATAAAAATAGGATCGAACGATCCAACTTCTTTCGTGATACAATGAATTGCTCCGAGTGCCGGTATTATCGAATTGCAATTTATCCCGACAATATTATAACCGGGCATTGCTTCCCTGTAAATTCTGAAAGCAGTTGTATCGTACTGGTATTCGTATGTAGGAATAATAACGGTTTTATTTATTATAAGCGAGTTTGTGTATGTACGATAATCTCCTCCTTGATCAGGATAGTGGCCGTAAGCATCAGGTGGCATTGGAATTCTAACAATTCTAAAAGTCCTTCCATAACAATCAAGAAAGTTATCCTTTATATATTGAAGATTTGCTTCTATTTGCGGACCATCCGCAACTCCCGGTGGATATTGCCCGACAAGCAGAGTTTCTTCATCAAGCAGTTTCATGTGCATATCGATATGATGAATAACATCGTAGGGAAGAGTATTCATTTTAATATACCTGTTAATCCCCATGTACAAACTCATAATAGTATCAATCTCTGCTTCGGTATGATTTGGATTTTCATTGAGTATTAATTTCGAAGCGAATGCAGTTCCATGCCCGTCAGTCATAAAGTTGCCGCCTGTATTTATCAAATCGTATGGAGCAACGGTTGTCTGATAAATCGGGACATTTAAATAATTTGCAAAGAAAACCGGGATAACATCATCCTGAGGCCTAGGACGGTTGTAAATCCAATCAATAATTTTTAAGCTGTCTGAAATCCCCGAATAGACAGTCCAGGGACCGTAATCCCTGCACCAGACGGAATTAAAATTTGTTATTAGAAACTTAAGGTTATAGATTGGAACGCCGCCTTG
>CAZKUR010000068.1:0-20699 GCA_964556005.1 uncultured Ignavibacteriaceae bacterium
AGATTTCATCCTTACCGTTTCCGTCCAGATCATTTGTTTGTGTCGCTAAGTATGCATTCCACGTTTCAACCGAGCCGGTCCAATTTACTCTATAACTATTATCTCCGTCGTTTTCAATTGACACTATATCTCCATTAATGCTCCCACCAAGAAACTCTGTCTTTCCATCCTGATCAAAATCTCCAATTGCAAATCCGCCGTAAAATACACCGTTAGTACTATATTCATAAACCGAATCAAAATTATTATTAAAAGGATTGTACTCGTAGATATCAATACTTGGTGGTCCCTGTGATAAATTGAAGAAGATCCAGTCGGTATAAACATCTCCATCCCAATCACCAAAATAGTTGTTTTCCTGCTGTCCGCCGAATCTATAGAATATGAATGATAATTGTGTTGCTAAGGAAGAATCCGATTGCTTTTTATAAAACAAATAACAATTCCCCGGATATTGTTCAAATATACTATTACTTCCAAGCAGGAGTTCTTTTCCACCATCCTTATCAATATCATAAATGGATTTTACCACCTGAGCGCTATCATATTCATGCAAATAGTGAAAATTTCCATTAGAATTCATTTCCGAAATAGATAAGTTGCTGGTATCGATATCGTAGTGTCCATAAAATTCCGGCAGCCCGTTATTATTTATATCTCCAATTATTGGTTCATCTTGAGAGCCAATTGGTGCTTCACGCCAGAAGTGATACTTTTTGTAATAAAGAGTTGTATCTATTGTTGTAAGGTCTATTATTGTACTGTCAAAAGTTGGAGAGTAGTTTGTCGATTGTTGGTTGTAGGTTGTAGGCGGTCGGTAATCGGAAATGTTTTTATACAGTATTTTACCGTTCGGATATTCCAACTTTAGTATATCTCTTTTTATCTCTGTTACTTTTACATGAGTTATATCGGTCCTTCTTTGCAGCTGCAACAGCAGTTCTCTTCTTGTTTTATACTTATTCTGGGCAAATGAAGCACAACAAACTACAATTAACAGGCTGCTAACAAATGTAGACTTCATATTATCACCTTATATTAAAATTATAACCAAAAGGTTATTAAATAGGGAAAGAAATAACTTTTCTTTTTTAGTTTTATGTAAATCCGGTTGGGAAGAAAATGTAAAATGATTGGAAGAATATTTGTATGAAACTTTTTGTAGTTTCATATTTTTCATCAGCTTCGGTTGTCAGCCGAATAAAAATTGTACAAAATAAAATCACTCTCACTTCTTTTCCCCCAACAGAGAGAGAGAGAGAGAGTAAAATTGTGCCAGATATTTTAAGAATGCTATCCCAATTTTAATCAACCCTTAAACTACCATTATTTATCTTAAATAAGATAGTAAAAGTTTAAATTAAAAACGAAGTTTAGGTTTTAGTTTATATAAAAAATAAAGATGTGCTGTTATAAATAATTTCTTAAAGTACTTTTTTAAAAGTTAACATTACTACAACTATTTTTATTTCACATATGTTCGGGTGTATTCACTCCCAAAATATCCAAGCCGTTTTTAATAACAATCTTTGTTGCTTCAGCGAGAGCCACTCTTGCCTCAGCTAATTTTCTTTCTGTACCAAGTATTCTGCAAAAAGTATAAAACCTATGAAAGGATGCAGCCAGGTCTTCCAAATAAGAACATATCCTATGAGTTTCAAATAATTCCGCACTCAGCAGCACTTCTTCAGGGAAAAATTGTAATTTTTTTAATAGCTGCTGTTCCTCTGCAGTAGTTAATAAATTTAAATTTTCAGTTGAAGCTTTTAACTTTTCCTTTTCAATCATTTTAAGTATCGAACAAATTCTTGCATGAGCATATTGCAAATAAAAAACCGGGTTTTCATCGGATTGTTTTTTCGCAAGATCAAGATCGAAATTCATATGTGCCGAAATGCTCCGCATGTTAAAGAAGTATCTCACAACATCACTTCCAACTTCATCAACTAATTCATCGAGAGTTATATAATTTGCTTTACGAGTTGACATTTTAACGACTTCCCCGCCTTGAATAATCGTAACAAATTGATGTATCAAAACTTTAACTTTATCGGAATCATATCCCAATGATTTTAGACCGGCAAGTACATCCGGATAAGTTGCAGCATGATCAGAACCAAAAAGATCAACCATCAAATCATAACCGCGTTCGAATTTTGTTATATGATATGCGATATCGGGTAAGCGGTAAGTTGGTTCGCCAGTTGACTTTACAATTACCTTGTCCTGTTCATTTCCAAGCTCGGATAATCTTAACCACAGTGCTCCATCCTTCTCATAAGCAAGTCCTTTTTCTCTAAATGCTTTGATTATTTCATCGATTTTACCTTCATCATAAAGATTTTTTTCATTGTAAAATATTTTATGATAGATATTTAAACGGTGAAGAGAATCCTTTATTTGATTAAATATTTCCGATTCGGCGGCAGCTTTAAATTTTCCTTCAGGAGGTTCATCTTTTAGATTATTCCCGTTTTCATTATAAAGTTTTTTAGCAATCTCTTTTAAATATTCACCCTGATAATATTCTTCCGGGAAATCTATTTTCTCGCCGAGAATTTCCAGGTATCTTAAACGGACAGAATCGCCCAGCACTCTCATCTGCCGACCGGCGTTGTTAAAATAATATTCCCTGTCAACCGAATACCCTATCCACTCTAAAAGATTTGAAACAGTGTCACCGATTACTGCATTCCGTCCATGCCCGACAGTTAAAGGGCCTGTAGGATTGGCGGAAACAAATTCAACGTTAGCTTTTTTTCCTGCATATTTGCTCGATTTGCCGAAACTTTCACCCTCGTCCAAGATATTCTTTACAGTTTGGGCAATGAATGAAGGCGTAAAGAAAAAATTTATAAAGCCCGGCCCGGCAATTTCTACTTTTGAAATTTTATCGTCTTCAATTTTTAAAGCAGATATAATTTCGGAAGCGATTTCACGCGGATTTTTTTTCAATTTCTTAGTAAGAAGCATCGCAGCATTAGATGAAAGATCACCATGCGATTCAATTTTAGGCTTATCGAAAATTATATTAATCTCTTCAAGGTAAGCTAATCTTTCCGATGCTTCTTCAAATAATTTTTGTAAGTATTCTTTCAATCAATAACCGTGTTTGGTTTTGGTAATTTATTATATTTTTTTCGAACGGACTTTTTTAGCGCTTGCAGTTTTCTTTACGGTCTTTGCAGGTTTTTTTAAAGCCGGATCCGTTACTTTTTTAATAGGAGCGTCGCCCCAGAGCTTTTCCAAATTATAAAATTCTCTTGCTTCTTTTTTAAATATATGGACGACAACGTCGACATAATCCAGGAGCATCCAGTTTGACGAACGATAACCTTCCCGGTGCCAGGTTTTAACACCTTCGTCTTTTAATTTTTTATCTACCTCATCTGCAATTGCTCTTACTTGAGTGTCTGAATCTGCCGAAGCAATTACAAAATAATCGGTAAAAGAAGCAAGACTGCGAAGATCGATTACAACAACATCGTACCCTTTTTTGCTGAAAATCAATTCCGAAATTTTCTCGGTTAATTTTTTTGATGTCAATATTAATCCTTTATTTGTTAAAATTTAGTTTATTATAATCTTTTCCGATAATGACCGAAACGTCCAGGAAATAATCGTTATTTATTTGAGTAATAATATGCTTTTTATCAATGCCCAAAACCCCGGCGACCTTTTCGGCATTTTTCTTATTCCCCGTCCTGTCAATAACCATTGAATTATCTACATCGAATGAAATATAATTTCCCTGATGGACAACATCAAAATGATGCTTTCGTAAAAATTCTGTAAAAATGTCCGCAATGCCCGAACGTCCGCATCCGTTCAATACTTCGACTTGAATAATCCTAGAATTATTTTTTAATTCTGCGGCATTGCCGTCATTTCCGCCGAAAGTAATTTTTGTATAAATAGAGTAAAGCATCACCAAGATGATAATGCCTAACAAAAAAATTATAATATTTAAAAATAAATTTGAGGTAGAAGCTTTAAACGGAACATTAACCGGAAGTTTTGTTGATTGGGATTTTTCCTTCACTTAACTTTTCTTACCCATAGGCTTAAGAAAGCTCATACTATTAATAAATTACTTACCAAATAACGGCTCCTTAGAGAAATGATCATTAAAACCGTTATAATAATTATCGTAAGGTGAATAATAATTATAAGGAAGATTGCTATATTGTAAAGTAATGAATACATCTTTCCACGGCCGGTAATTTATAGATGCATTCGATAAATAAATTCCATTTAAACTATTTTGAAAATTTCTGCCGAGCGTACTGTAAGGCGAATTGACTACACTGATAGCGGCTTGAACATTTAGCTTGTCGTTGAATCTGTAAAGAAGGCTGTTTGTGTAAACCGCCATAGCCAAACCGTCCGAACCAAATGAGGAGTACGACATGCTTACGGATTGGTGCATATCAAAATTGGAAGAATTTAATAAACCGAATAACGGGCCGGAAGAATTTTTTGCCAGGATTCCGTCCATCACATTTTCAGTTTGCAAGCCGGTTTTTTTAAATTGGGCAAAAGCAGCTACCGAAAAACCAAGTATAATAAGAAGCGCTATCTTTTTCATATTTTCACCAAAATGTTAACAATATTTTAAAGAATTACCGAATCAAAATCAATGGAACTTCTATGCATTGACAGAGATTATTAAATTTTTTTTGTGATTTTGTTCTCTTTATCGACCAAAATCGTTTTTGGCTTGAATTTTTTCGCTTCATCCGGAGACATGTGTGCATAAGTAATTATAATTATTTCATCGCCTACAGTGCCCAGCCTTGCAGCAGGCCCATTCAGACAAATCATGCCGCTTCCCCTCTCACCTTCAAGTGTGTAAGTCTCAAACCTGGAACCGTTATTTAAATTCACTATCTGTACTTTCTCATGCGGTAAAATTTCGGCAGCATCGAGCAAATCTTTGTCGATGGTTATGCTTCCTTCATAGTAAAGCTCGGCCATTGTTACGGTCGCTCGGTGAATTTTAGATTTAAACATTTCTATAGTCATGGAATCAAATAGTTTTAGTTTTGGGTTTCAAATATACATCCTTATTGAGACTACTTCCAGCCCATTCTTTGTTTCAAAGAAGTGATGTGGGCAAGATGATGATCACAGTGCCAGGAATATAATGCAGTCATTTCCCTTAGGGAAACATGGTTTTTATTTTCAGGATGAAAGTAATTTCTCTGCCATTCTTTATCGGAAAGATTCTTTAGAATTGCTGCCCACCTTTTATGTAAAGCATTTAATAATTTAAAAGATTCTTCAACAGGTATAATTTCCGAATCAATCAGGTTTGCCCATCTATCTTCAAAATATGGTTTTACGGTTGGCTCATCTTCGGTTAAAGTTAATTTTAGTCTTATATATGCATTTATGTGGCTATCGGCAAGATGATGAACTAATTGTTTAACTTTCCAGCCTCCTTCCCTGTAAGGAGTATTTAATTGAGTCGAGTTGAGGTTTTCGACTTCTTTTTTAAGTTTTTGAGGAAAGAATTCGATAGTTGAAATCCATTCATGAAGTTTGTCCGATGAAAAATCTGCTTGAGCTTTGAATCGGCCGATAGGGTATCTAAGTTGTTCAATATTTTCAGTGTTAGTCTCATAGTTTGAATTCATATTTACTCCTTTCAATTAAAAATATATTTTGCAAGGACAAGCATAAATAAAAAAATGATTTTAGTTGATACAATTAATTCCGAATAAAGGCATACTTTTATAAATTGCATCTTCATCGTCTTTCTTCATATAACTAATTGTAAATAAGCTAATAAGGCAGAGGTCCGGGAAAAAACTTTGCGATTTAGGTTTAGTCAACTGATAAGGTTTGTCGCCTTTTTAAATATTTTATTTCACATCATTTAAAAAAAATGACCAACTAAACCTTATTTATATGACCTTAGCAGCAACTGCATACCAATTTAAAACTAACCTTATTAGCTTATTATTTTGTATTAACACAAATCTTTTAAATTTCAAAAACTTCACCTGCTGCAGGGAAGTGAACATTCTTAAAACCTTTGCTTTTTATTTTATCTCTCAAAGGAATTGCCTGCTCCTCCTCACCGTGAACAAGAAAGATATTTTTTAGCTTCTTCGGATCATTGAATTTTAAGTAATTAACCAGTTCGCCCTGGTCGGCATGTGCTGAGAAGTAATCGAACTTTTTAATTTTACTATTTACATTGTATGATTCTCCGAATATGTTCACCTCCTTTACGCCATCCATAATTTTTCGAGCAAGCGTATGTTCGGCAGCATAGCCGACAAATAAAATAAGATTATTCGGATTCTCAATATTATTTTTAAGATGATGCAAAATTCTTCCGCCTTCAGCCATTCCCGAAGCGGAAATTATCATGCATGGGCCTTCTTTATAATTTAACGCTTTCGAATCCTCTACGTTTGTAATATAAGTCAGAAGCTTAAATCCAAACGGATCTTCTTTATTTTGAATAAAGATACGTCCTGTTTCTCTGTCATAACATTCGGGATGATGACGATATATTGAAGTTGCATTTACTGCAAGCGGGCTGTCAACATAAATCGGCATTCGCGGAATTCTATTTTCTTCCCACAGCTTATGTAATATATAAACTAATAATTGAGTCCTGCCAACCGCAAAAGCGGGAATAATAATTTTTGCTTTTTTCTTTGCAATTTCATTCACCAAATTTGCCAGTTCTTCGGCAGCATCTTCCGGTACTTCATGAAGCCTGTTGCCGTAAGTGGATTCCATAATTAAAACATCAAGATCTCTTAATACATTCGGATCTCTGATAATCGGCATGTCCTTTCTACCGATATCTCCTGAGAATCCTAAACGGATTTTTCTTCCCTTTTCTTTTATATCCAATAAAATTCCTGCAGAACCGAGTATATGTCCTGCATCCCTAAAAACTGCAACTACACCTTTGGCTACTTCAATTTCACGATCGTATTGTACTCCGATAAATTGGTTCATTGCCACTTCAACGTCATCCATCGTATAAATTGGTTCGAACGGTGTTTTGTGCTTTCTAATTCTTTTGTTTACCCAGTCGATATCACGTTCCTGCAAATAAGCAGTATCTCTTAAAAGAATCTGGCTTAAATCGACGGTTGCATTGGTTGTATATATGCTGCCTCTAAAACCGTTTTTTACAAGATTGGGAATGTTTCCGCAATGGTCTACATGTGCATGCGAAAGAAGCATAACGTCGACATCGGCAGGATTAAATTTGAATTGCCGGTTTAGTTCAAAAGCTTCTTTTCGTTTACCCTGGTACATTCCGCAATCAAGAAGTATATTTTTCCCATTGATTGATAACAAATGCTGAGAACCCGTAACTGTTCTTGCAGCTCCTATAAAATGTATTTTCAAAATTTACCTCCGCAATAGATTTTTACTGAAAGATAATCAGGCAATATAATTTTTCTTACCTGATGGAAAATTTTTTAATTTTGCAATCATTTCAATTTCAACAGCCGCATTTAGAGGTAATTCGTTAACTCCAACAGCGCTCCTGACATGCTTACCCCTGTCGCCGAATATTTTTACCAAAAGGTCCGATGCACCGTTTGCAACTTTCGGCTGTGAAGTAAATCCGTCTGCACTATTTACAAATACAGTTACCTTCACTATTTGTTCAACTTCATCGAGATCGCCTGCGACGCTTTTAATAACGCTCAAACAATTTAATGCACAAATTTCCGCAGCTTTCTTCCCTTCTTCTTCTGAAAGTTCTTTTCCGATTTTACCTTTGAATTTTAACTCTCCTTTTACAGTAGGAATTTGACCGGCAGTAAAAACCAAGTCGTTCACCTGCAAAGAAGGAATATATGATGCAACAGGTTTCGGTGCTTCGGGAATTTCCAACCCGAGCTTTTTAATATTTTCTTCAATCATTTATCCACCTTTTAATGAGAAAATGTTTTTATTATTTTTACTTTTACTTAATTCTTATCAAGCAGCGTAAACCTAAAATAATTAATTTATTCAAAGGAAATATAATTATGCATACAGATAAATTCAGTGATTTTGTGGAAATAGTTAAAAAATTACGAAAAGAATGTCCGTGGGATAAAGAGCAAACAAATGAATCGATAAAAGCCGCAACGCTTGAAGAAGCTTATGAAGCATTGGAAGCAATCGATAAAAACGATTACGAAGAATTGAAATATGAATTGGGCGACTTGCTTTTTCATATAGTATTCCACTCGGTGATGGCAGAAGAAAAAAATAAGTTTAATATCGATGAAGTTATAAAATCTATCCAGGATAAATTAATCAGAAGGCATCCGCATGTATTCAGCACAGTGGAAGTGGAAAATTCCGAAGATGTAAAAAGAAACTGGGAAACAATCAAATTAGATGAAGGAAGAAGTTCGGTGCTGGAAGGAGTTCCGGTAAATTTGCCTTCTCTTTTAAGAGCACATCGTTTGCAGGAGAAAGCAGCTAAAGTTGGTTTTGACTGGGAAAAGAAGGAAGATGTTTGGAAGAAAGTAATAGAAGAAATTGAGGAGATGCACGAAGCAGAGCAAGTCAAAAGTAAAAATTCAAATGTCAAAAGCCAGAGGTCAGAGGTCAGAGATCAGAAGTCGGATGATGGAAGTGATGAAGAGTTGCATAAACAGTTGGAAGGTGAAATTGGAGATGTGTTTTTTGCTTTAGTTAATTACTCAAGATTTTTAGGAGTCAACCCGGAAACTGCTTTGATGTTAACTAATGAAAAATTTATAAAGAGATTCAGCTACGTTGAGAAAAAGATTAATGAATCGGGTAAAAAAATAACCGAATCCAATCTTGCTGAAATGGATGTTTATTGGGAAGAGAGTAAAAAAGTTTAATCTTTCTCAGAATTAAACTTCTCATAGGCATCAATTATATCCTTAACCAGTTTATGACGGACTACATCATTTTTGTCAAAGTAAACAAATCCGACGCCTTGAATTTTACTTAAAATTTCCTGTGCCTGAACGAGACCACTTTTATTTTTCGGCGGCAGGTCGATTTGAGTAATATCTCCGGTTATAATTGCTCTCGAGTTTGCACCCAATCTTGTAAGAAACATTTTCATCTGCATCTCAGTTGCATTTTGCGCTTCGTCTAAAATTACAAAAGAATTGTTTAAAGTTCTTCCTCTCATATAAGCAAGCGGTACAATTTCCACAACTCTTTTTTCAATGTATGATTTCAATTTTTCCGAAGGCATCATATCATCCAGCGCATCGTAAAGAGGCCTGAGATACGGATCGATTTTCTCTCTAAAATCACCCGGCAAAAAACCGAGGCTTTCTCCTGCTTCAACTGCAGGACGGGCCAAGACTATTTTATTCACCAATCCCTTTTTTAAGGCATCGACTGCAAAGGCTACAGCAAGATAAGTCTTTCCGGTGCCAGCCGGACCTATCGCAAAACAGATATCGTTTTTCTTTACAGTTTGAACATATTTTAATTGCCCCGGCGTTCTTGCTGATATAATTTCATTTTTTGTATAAAGAACAATTGCATCGTAATCTTTTTCTTCGACCATTTCTCTTCCCTGAACGGTAAGGTCGAGAATTGTATCGACATCTTTTACTGTAAGCATACCGTTTGTATTCAGCACATAAACCATTTCATTAAACACTTTTTCTATCGTGCTTACTTCTTCCTGCACTCCTTTGATTACAACGTTCTCACCTCTTACGGTAATTGATGCATTAAATCTGTCATCTACCAATTTCAAATTCGAATCGTTAGTACCAAGCAGGGATTGCATATCAACATTTTCCAGAATCATTCGTTTCTCTATAGCAGTCATCATTCTCCTCTATTAAATAAAAAAACCCTCATCATTAAAAAATGACAAGGGTTTTTCGAAAATAAAATGCTAATAGTCAGCATCAATACAATTTAAGGATTATTGAACAGGAGCCGGTTTATAGTTTTTTCTGATCGTGTCGTATTTTGCTTTTTCTTCGTCTGTTAATTTAGGAATTGTGAATACCTGTTTCGGATAGATCAAATTTGGATTTTTGATCTTATCGCGGTTTGCCTTATAAATTTTCGGCCAGGCAAAGCCGTTGCTATAATAATCTTTCTTTTTGGCAATGTTCCAGAGGCAATCGCCTTTAACAACTGTATAAGACCATTCCTGCGGTTCTTCGACCCAAGAATCAAGTGCTCTCTGCATCTGATTATGAACTTTATCATAAAACTCAGGGAGTGCCGAAATTTTATTTTGTTTGAGGGCATCTAAATCTTTCTGCCTGTCGGCTTTCGGCCCTTCTTTTCTGTTTATTTTTCCGCTTAATTCTGAAACTGCATCTCTGAATTTATCGACGTCTGCTTTAGTAGCGCCGACCAATGCATACAATTCATTCATGCAGTCTTCATAGCTTTTCAAGTTGTTTACTTGGTCCTTAAGATTGTTAACGTCAGTAGTCATACTGTTGATTTCTTCAGTTAAGCTTTGCTTTTGAGTTTGCAAACGGTTCATTTCCGCCGTCCACTCATCTGATGTCATCTCTTTCTCCTGCGCTAAAACAGAGATAGAGAAAAAGAGAAGTAAAGTGAAAACACTTAATAAATATTTTGATAATTTCATATTATGACCTCCGATTCGAATTAATTAAACTCATTTAATTATTGACCCATTTTTTGCAGGTTAGCCTGAGTTTCCTGCTTGTCTTTTTCGCACTGCTGAAGTTTTGCATTCTTTTCAGAAAGCTCTTTCTCCAGGTTAGACCTTTCATCCTTCAATGAGTCGGCTTTTGTTTGCAGTGAATTGACTTCACTGCGAAGGTCATTTAATTGCTGCATTTGTGCATCACTTACCCCTCCGCAGCCGCTGATTAACGCAGTAGTTACTACGAAAACGGCAACGAAAGCAGTATTTCTTACTACTTTTAATATGTTCATATTCGGACCTCCAATTAGTTAGTTTAAGTGTTCGTGATTTAATAGATTCAATTAACTATCTGATTATTATGTTTTATGAACCTCTATAGCTCAAGAAGTTAGAAGAAAAAGGTCAATATTTTGTGACCTTCTATATAAGAAAATCAGTTATGAAATTCAAGTTAAGTAAGTATAAGCACTCTCTTTATTTGCTCTGAAATACAATCAAATTAGCCTTTTTTCAACAAAACTAGTAAATGAATTGCCTGCAACAATTAAGTGATCAAAAACAGGTATGTCTATTATTTTACCTGCATCAACTATTTTTTTGGTTATAGAAATATCTTCACTGCTGGGATCCGGATTTTCGCTGGGATGATTGTGAATTAATATTATACTTGCTGAGGAGTTTTCTATGGCCACTTTAAAAATTTCTCTCGGATGTACGACACTGGAATTTAAATTACCTACCGATACTACTTCATATTTGATAATTTTATTTGCAGAGTTTAAACATACTACTAAAAAATTCTCTTTTAATTCGTCGCGCAATAGCGGTATAAAAATTTCGGCAATATCTGCAGGGGTAGTAATTCTTTTATTCGAGAACCATTTAGATTGCGACTGTATCCTCCTGCTAATCTCGAATGCAGCAAGCAGTGAAATTGCTTTGTCCCCACCAATTCCCGGAATTTTAATTAGATCACTTAAAGTTTTTGAGGCAAGAATAGCAAGATTCTTATTTTCATTAATCAATTGCTGGGCAATATTTATTACTGAATTACCCTTAGTCCCCGTTCGCAGCAGAATTGCCAGAAGCTCTGCATCTGTTAAGCTTTGAACTCCCCGCAGCTTTAGCTTTTCGCGGGGCCTGTCATCAAGCGGCAGGTCTTTTACTTTTAAAATATTTTTCCCTTATTCATTATCGAAATCTTCACTTTGAGTAACTCTATATAACTGTACTCCGGCGTGAAGCCTGATTGATTAGTTCAATTATAAAAATTACAGTTTAGATTGCACTCAAAGATAAAAATTATTTTAGATGAAAACACTATTTAACGCAGCGCTTATGAAAAATTATTTTCCCGCTCTGAATTTATCTGTCAGTTCAAATATCCCGTTTTTGTACCGGATAATGTTCAGGAACCGGTTTATTCTTTCTTTGCCGAAAGAAATATTATTGTGAAATCCCTTGCCGATAATTCCCGATTCCATCTTCATTTCAATTGCAGTTGAATTGCCGTTCGATTCATTTAAAATATTTAAAACATAATTTGCAAGATCATACCCGTACAAAATATTCCTGTTAGCATCTTTATTGGTTTGTTCAAAAAACTTTTTGCCGAAGTCTTTATAACCCTCGTTATTGTAATCGATGAAGTAATCCGAAGTAAAAGTAAGCATGTTGCTGAGTTCGGGAGAAGTTTCATATCCCTTGGCCAAAAACCAGTCCTGGTTTCCGTAAAGAGGAATATATAAGCTGTCTTTAACAAGAGAAGACAGAATTACCGGTGCATCCATTCTATCGGCAAGCGGAACGTAAATTCCCTCTATACTGTCGGGTGAAGCTAAAATTCTATCGACCTGCTTGCTTAAGTCAAACGTTTTTGATTGATACGTCTCATGCAGAATTATACTGCCTCCCAAACTATCGAATTCATTAATGAAAGAATTTGCAAGCAGAGGTGAGTATCCGTCAATCGCATTTAATACGGCAAGATTTCTTTTATTTTCTACATAATAAATGTATTCAGCCATTACTTTTCCGCGCATATCAAATGAAGGATTAGCCTGGAAAAAATTTTTATTTAAATTTGTCAGGCCATCATCTGTCGCTGTTGGAGAAATTATTGGGATCCTCGAATTCTTAAATGAGTTTAAGGCATACCGAACTTCATTACTGAAGACCGGCCCGAGTATAACTCTAATCCCGTGAATTCTTTCGAACTCATCCCTGATTTGAGTTATTTTATCCGAATCTCTTTCCGTATTTCTGATTATTATCCCGATTTTATCTTTCCTGTTTTTGTTGAATTCGGAAACTGCAAATCTAATACCATCCAGAATTTCCATACCTGCTGTAATAGTTTTATCTGTTTCTTTATCTTTAAGCGGCAGCATTACTCCGATCAAATCAGGACCTTGTTGATTTAAGAATGTAAGAACTCCCGAACTAAGCAGCTTTTGTGCTTCGGCTTTTTCCGCGGAAAGTGGAAAATCATTTACAACTTTATTAAAGCAGCTATCAGCATCTTTTCTATCGTGGTTGCTTAAAAAAACTTTACCTGTCAAAAGTAAAAAGTAAGCTTTGGCGCTGTCGGAATTTGCTTGATTGTACAAAAGCTCAATTTGCGGTCCGGCTAAATAATTTATGCCTATGCTCTCACCGATTTTTTTAGCATATGTATGATAATAACCTGTATCCGATGTGGAAATGATTGCACCGGTTTGCTTTAAAGCTTCAACGTAATTTTCCGTTTTAATGTAACCTGCAATTAATGTTATTCTTGCCTCATTTGCATATCTGCTTTCAGGATATTTTTCAAGAAAATCAGTAAGAATTTTTTCCGATTCAACATAATTTTTTTGCTTGAGTAAAATTTTACTCTCAAGGATCAACGAAGCAGTTGTCCTGAAATTTAAACTGTAATCATTTGTAATCTTCTGAAATATCTGCAGCGCGTCATTGTATTGTCCCGAGTTAAACAATTTAACGGCAAGATCAAATTCTGAATTTATAAAGCGTTGATCATTCTGATTTTGTGCAAATGAAAAGCAGCTAATTAAAATTAAGAATATTATGAATAGATTTATTCTAACCATCTGAAGCGCGATTAATTATTAGATGTGTGGCTTTTTCTTTTCCCTCGGCAGCAGTTTTATTTTTAGGATCCAGTTTAACTGCTACGTCAAAATATGCTGCTGCATCCTCGGCTTTGTCCAGCTTCAAACAGGCCTGGGCAAGCTTTGTGTAAGTATCAGATGAAGCATTCTCGATTGACTCAATATATTTTTTGAACTGTGACTCTGCTTTTAAATATTCACCTACTTTTAAATAAATATTCCCTGACCATTCATAAACAGACGGTTCTTTAGGATTGAGCTTCATCGTTTTCTCAATTGATGCAAGAGCATGTGTATGCATATTGAGATGATAATAAATTATGCCGAAAATCAGATTCAATTCCCAGAAGTTTGAATATAAAGCTTCGGATTTTTTTGCATACTTAAGTGCATTTTCAAAATTTGATAATTGAATTTCAATTTTAGACAAATAAAGATAGGCTTCGTAAATTAATTCGGAATCGGAAACATTTGAAATGAAGCTGAGGAAATTTAACCTTGCAAGCTCGTATTCTTTAAGAGCGAAATAACTGTAACCGATAAAGAAAGAAACAATGGAATTTTTTTCTACATCTGCCAGGCTTAATATTTCAATTGCTTTGTTCCACTTATTATTACTTAGCAAGAACTGCCCGTAGTACAATCTTAATTTATCTTCATTCGGAAAATTCAGAAGTGCTTCATCCAGTAAATTATAAGAGGCCCGGATATTGTCAAGTTCTTCGTAAAGGCATGCTAATTCAAAGTAAGCTTCAAAAAATTCCGGTTCCTCTTCTATTATCGATTGATAAACTTGCAGAGCGTGAAGCATCATACCGTTTGCTTCAAATTCTTTTGCCTGCTTTACCCTGTATTCCGATTTATACTGCGTATTCATAATTATTCCCACTCTATAGTAGCCGGCGGCTTTGAGCTGACATCATAAACTACCCTGTTAATGCCTCTTACTTTATTTATAATTTTATTCGATACATCCGCTAAAAATTTATGATCAAAACCGAACCAATCAGCAGTCATTCCATCGACCGAAGTAACCGCCCTTAAAGCTAAAACATTTTCATACGTTCTCGAATCGCCCATCACTCCAACTGAGCTGACGGGGAGCAAAACCGCAAATGCCTGCCAAATTTTATCATATAGCCCGGCTTTTTTTATCTCTTGAATAAAAATATCGTCAGCGTCCCTCAAAATGTCAAGTCTTGACTTAGAAATTTCTCCTAAAATTCTTACAGCCAAACCGGGGCCAGGGAACGGATGCCTTCCTAAAATGTCTCCGGGAATATTTAATTCACGCCCGACTTTTCTTACTTCATCTTTAAATAATTCCCTGAAAGGTTCTATTAATTTTAAGTTCATCTTTTCCGGCAGTCCGCCTACGTTGTGATGTGTTTTTATAGTTGCCGAAACACCTTTAACCTGAACAGATTCAATTACATCGGGATACAGAGTACCTTGAATTAAATATTCCGCATCTTTATGCTTTTTAGCTTCTTCTTCAAAAACTTCTATAAAAGTATTGCCGATAATTTTTCTTTTTTCTTCCGGTTTTTTTACACCTTTTAATTTGTTTAAAAATCTTTCCGATGCATCGATGTAAGTATGATTTAAATGCAGCTTTTGATTAAATATTTCGGATATCTCAGTACTTTCATTTTTCCGCATCATCCCGGTATCAATATGAATACAAATTAATTTATCGCCTATTGCTTTTTTTACAAGCACAGCCGCAACTGTTGAATCTACACCGCCGCTTAAGGCGCAAATAGCTTTTGAAGTATCTACTTTCTCTTTTATTTTTTTTACATTTTCCTCAATAAAATTTTGCGGCGTCCAGTTTCCTTTGCAACTGCAAATTTCGAATAAGAAGTTGCCGATAATTTCTTTTCCAAATTGTGTATGATTAACTTCGGGATGAAATTGTACGCCGTAAATATTCTTTTCTTCATTTGCCGCTGCACAATTCGGCGAATGATCAGATTGGCCGAGAATTTTGAATCCTTCCGGAAGCTTCGATATATAGTCTCCGTGACTCATCCAGACAACAGAAGATTCGGGAATATTTATTAAAAGATTTGCACTGTCCAAAACATTAAATTCCGCTTTACCGTATTCCCTGTCGTTTGCCGGTTCTACTTTGCCGCCTAACAATTTACTAATTAGCTGAAGTCCGTAACAAATTCCTAAAACCGGAATTCCGAGTGCAAAAATTTTTGCATCGATGGAAGGAGCGCCATCATCATAAACACTCATCGGTCCGCCGGATAAAATAATTCCTGCTGGAGATATTCTTTTTATTTCATCTAATGAAATTGTATGTGGATGAATTTCGGAGAAGACATTTGCCTCCCTCACACGCCTTGTTATTAACTGCGTGTACTGCGAACCAAAATCAATAATAAGTATAGTTTCGTAATTTTGCATTAAATTTTCATCAGCCGGATATAAAACAGAAAAACAAAACCCGCTCAGGATTTTGCTTTTCCATTTTTAATAAAATAAAATATGTTGAAATAAATCCCGTATTAAAATACAATTTTCAAAGACTAAAAAAATTAGCTTCTTAGTTAGGCTAAAGTCCAAAATTAGGGTTGTAATATTATCGTGTGTTACCACAAAAAGAAGAAAAAAGTCATTGCGAATTTATCTACTAAAGGCAGACGAGTCTTCTTCATAGGAGTCCTTCGGATGAGTGAAGTCCGCTTCACTCAACCAATACTTAATTCTGAACTATGTTGGGTTCGCAACGACGATAATCATAATTTTCATCTTTTAGAATGCAATTCCGCGGTCAACTTTAAGTTTTGTCTTTCATTTGATAAATAAAGGCAATACATTTTTCGATAACTCGTGATGACGAAATTACTTTTTGGTCACCCACGCAATTCAAAATATTAATTGACAAACACAAATTTATGAAATTCTATTGTCCTACAAGTTCTTTATAAGCACCTATATCCAGCAATTCATCCAATTCCTTCATATCGGATATTTCAACTTTAATCATCCAGCCTTCACCGTAAGGATCGCTGTTTACGATCTCCGGAGTATTCGTCAGGTTTTTGTTTATCTCCACAATCTTACCGCTGCACGGAGCATAAATATCGCTTACTGTCTTAACGGCTTCAATTGTTCCCAGCGATTGCCCTTTTTTTATTTCTTTCAAATTTGGATCGATGTCGACATAAACTACATCGCCCAATTCGCCCTGGGCATAATCTGTTATTCCAATGGTTCCGGTTTTGCCGTCAATAGAAACCCACTCGTGATCTTTGGTATATTTTAAATTTTCAGGAAAGTTCATTTTAACCTCTATAAAAAATTATTTTATTGTTCAATTGGTTTAAATTCAAAAGTCTCCAAAAATCCGGTATCAAAATTACCGGATAAAAATCTTTTATCCTCCAGCACCTGCAAATGAAAAGGAACAGTTGTTTTAATTCCTTCCACAGTAAACTCTTCCAATGCTCTTCGCCCTCTTGCAATGGTGTGTTCCCTGTTTTTTCCCCAGACAATGAGCTTTGCAATTAAGGAATCATAATAAGGAGGAATAGTATAATAATGATAAATATGAGAATCTACCCTAACTCCAAATCCGCCAGGGTAATGCAGAGATTCAATTCTACCTGGTGAGGGTTTAAATCCGTTTGACGGGTCTTCAGCATTTATTCTAAACTCCATAGCATGGCCGAGGGGTTCGCCCGGAAGCGTTTCAATTTTTTCTCCGGCTGCAACCAATATCTGCTGACGCACCAAATCTACATGATAAACCCATTCGGTAACAGGATGCTCAACCTGAATTCTTGTATTCATTTCCATAAAATAAAAATTCTTATGCTTATCAAGAAGAAATTCTATAGTACCTGCACCTTCATAGTTAACCGACTTGGCACCTAATATTGCCGCATCGCCCATTCTCTTTCTCAATTCTTCATCAACTGCCGGGGAAGGAGATTCCTCAATTAATTTTTGATGTCTTCTTTGCACCGAACAATCACGTTCGCCGTAATGGTACACGTTGCCAAACATATCGCCCATTATCTGGATTTCGATGTGCCTTGGGTTCTCTAAAAACTTTTCGATGTAAACATCGGAATTACCAAAACCTGCTTCGGCCTCGGCCTTTGCAGTTTGAAAAGCTTTTTCAAATTCTTTTTCTTCCCAGACTATTCTCATCCCTTTTCCACCTCCGCCTGCAGAAGCTTTTATAATAACAGGGTAGCCTATTTCATGAGAAATTGCAATTCCTTCTTCCTTAGTTGAAACAATGCCGTCGCTTCCGGGAACAACAGGAACGCCTGATTTTTTCATTGTATCTTTTGCAAATGATTTATCTCCCATCGCACTTATCATTTTAGGTGAAGGGCCGATAAATTTTATGTCGGATTCGGTGCATATTTCCGAAAAGTTTGCGTTCTCTGCAAGAAACCCGTAACCGGGATGAATAGCATCGGCACCCGTAATCTGGGCAGCAGAAATTATTAAAGGAATTTTAAGATAGCTGTCTCTACTTTGCGGCGGGCCTATACAAACTGCTTCGTCTGCAAATGTTACATGAAGGGAATCACGGTCTGCCTCCGAATAAATTGCAACGGTTTTAATTCCAAGCTCTTTACAAGTTCTAATTACTCTTAAGGCAATTTCACCGCGGTTGGCAATCAGTATTTTATCAAACAATTTTACCTCGGTAGTTAAATGAGATTAACTGGTTTCGACTAAGAATAACGGCTGATTATATTCTACAGGTTTGCCGTTTTCCACCAATATTTTAACTACTTTTCCCTCGACGTCGGATTCAATCTCATTCATAAGTTTCATCGCTTCAACAATGCAAAGCACATGGCCTTTTGAAATAATATCGCCAACCTGTACGTAAGGGTCGGCATCGGGAGCTGGGGCTCTATAAAAAGTTCCGACAATCGGCGAATGAATCTCATGATGGTTTGAAGGCTTTTCCTCTTTTTCGGTTACGGCTTCTGCAGGCTGCTGGTTGTTGTTATTGTTAACAACCGACGGAAAAGCAGAAGTTATTTGAGGCTGCACTACTGTTTGTATTCCCCTGATCTTTTTTGCAACTTTTATTCTTAAGCCGTTTTCCTCAACTTCGAGATCAGTAATTTCACTGGTATCTACAATTTTAACCAGCTTTTTTATTAGGTTTAAATCCATCTGAAATACCTATAAATGATTAAGATTTAACTCGTTCAACATAATTCCCGGTCCTCGTATCGATTTTTAACTTATCGCCTTCTCCAATGAAAAGGGGAACGTTGACCGTAACCCCGGTTTCCAGTTTTGCAGGTTTAACAGCGCCGGTAGCTGTATCGCCTTTTAAACCGGGTTCGGTTTCCACAACTTCAAGCTCAACAAAAATTGGAATTTCAACGCTTATTATTTCGTCTCCGTTAAAAAGCATATCCACTTCAGTACTTTCTTTTAAGAACTGAACAGTGTCACCGAAGTAATCTGTGGGAACATTTATTTGCTCGTAAGTTTCCTGGTCCATGCAGACCAGCATATCGCCGTCGCGATATAAATATTGATATTTTCTTCTTTCAATACGTACAATTTCAACGCTTTCACCAGCACGAAAAGTATTATCTAAAACCTTGCCGTTCCTTAAATTCTTTAAAGTGCTGCGGACAAAGGCTCCGCCTTTACCTGGTTTTACATGTTGAAATTCGACAATTGAATATAAGTCGTTTTTAAATTTAATTATTATTCCGTTACGGAAATCAGAAGTATCAGCCATATAAATGATTAAATTTTAATGATTAATAGACTAAAAAAATAGATATATACGCTTTGAAAGTCAAGATTTTGAAACATGAATGCTAAAGCTGTAACAAGTCAAAATTCGGTATTAAAATATCAAAAGTAAAAAAACAATCATAAATGTAATTCAGAATAAACCTGGTTAATATGATATCATCCGATTCAATAAAAAAACCGTGCGGACGATGCACGGTTTTAAATTAGAATAATTACTCAAATGCTTTAATCGACCATTGCTAAATATTTATCGGCTTTGGCGACTTCGGGATAATGTTCGAAATCTTTTTTAACTTTTTCGAGAACTTCTTTTGCTTTTGTTTTATTACCGGCATTAATATAATTTATTCCGGCCTGAACAAGATATGAAGGATCTTCAACATTTGTCTTTGAAACCCTTGCGGCATCATAATATAAATCTGCGGCTTTGGAATATTCTTTTTGCATCGACAGGTAGCCTGCCTGCCCTGCTAAAGAAGTAGCTTTAAATATAGAATTGTCACCGTCGTAATCTTTATAGTACTTGTATGCTTCGTCATATTTCTGCAAGCGGTTGTATGAATTTGCAAGATAAATTTTTGCTACTTCTCCATTCTCTGTTCCGCCGAATTCTTCGACAATATTTTTTAGGCCTGTAATATTCTGATCCGGTTTACCTTCGATTGCTTCCAAATAATTTCCTTGATCATACAAATCCATTACACTGCCAAGCTCAGTTCCGGCTAAATGATTATTTTCGGATTTATGGCTTATATAAAAATAGGCCGCGACAATAACTACTACTATAACGGCTCCATAAAGAACCAGTGCGGATTTATTTTCATTGAAATAACCGTAAGCCTTATAATAAAAAGAAATGAGCTTATCCTCTTTAATTTCTTTCTTAGATAATTTTTTCTTTTTCGTCAGCATTTGAGACCTTCTGTTTATCCAAACCGATTGTTAATAAATTAAGACAACTAATTTAATATATTATTGAACAATCTTCCAGAAATAAAAGAATACATTTGACAGTGATCTGAATAAAAACTTGGGAAATTTCAATTTTTGCCAATATTAGTAATATTTACACCTTTCCGCTACTCCGGAATATCAAAAAATTTAAATAAATATGTGTACTTATATAGTGGCTGACCAAAAAGAAGAAAAAAGTCATTGCGAGAAGAAAAAAGTCATTGCGAGAAGAAAAAAGTCATTGCGAG
>CAZKUR010000069.1:0-20550 GCA_964556005.1 uncultured Ignavibacteriaceae bacterium
TAATCCAGGGGAAAATTACATTTTTATTTTTTGATATTCTATTCTTTATCTTAATCCAATTCATTCTGCTTTGATTCATTATTGTAAAATTAAATATTTTTAAATCGTCCCAATCATGATGATGATAGAACAAACTCATTTCCGGGAATCCCGAATCGTTATAATATTTTATCGTTCTTAATTTTGCTGCTTCTTTTTCACACTTATGATAAAAATTACTGTCAACGATATGAACTTCGCCTTTTTCTTTTAGGAAAAAAAATACTCTTTTAATTAAGTCTGAAAAATTCCGGAAGTATTGAATTGAGCTTGCAAAAATTACTGCATCAAATAACTGCGGATGGAAAATATTTTCAAAAATATTTCCGTAAACAAAATTTACATTCTTGTTTTCATTGAAAATATTAGCGGCTTGTATCAATTCTGTTTTGTTGAGATCAATCCCGGCTGCATAATTATTTGTTTTTGAAGATATTCCGTTTGAAAGCCAACCGTTGCCGCATCCGATTTCCAGAATATCGATTCCTTCTTTCGCCCGGAAATATTTTACAAGTTTTTCGAAAGTTTCAGCCCTTACTTTCCATTCTTTATCCAATTCGTTATTTAGCTTGATGTAGGGTAATTTTTTAATCTGTTCACCGGAATACAATCTTCCTTCTTTTTTACGCAATGCAATATACGTTTCATCATCAAATTCCCGGTCACTTATTGATGATAAATAATAAACACCGTCAACTAATTTATTCTTATCAAGTTGGATCATGTTTAGAATTATCTCGAATAAATCATATATTTATTATTGATCATTAGACACAATTTAAAAATTAAAAAATAAAAAGATTAAAAGATTGTGTACGGGATGCCGTTCCTTTCAAGTGGTAAACCGGATACTCGATTTTTGTTACTCGTCGGTCATTTGTAAATAATCATTCGTAAGTAGTAATTTCTTTCTAAAAATCTCAAATTATTTTATAAAAGCAACACTAAATTAAAAATAATTTATGTACGATAAAGTTAAAGAAGCATTTTCAAAACAATCCGGAATATTCGATGAATACGAAGAACAAAACGAAATCCTAAAATGGATGCGGAATTTTACAAGAAAACATGTTTTAAAATATTTGCAGGAAGGTGATGAGATACTTGAATTGAATGCCGGGACAGGTTTGGATGCTGTCTTTTTCGCTGAAAAAGGACATAAAATTTATTGTATTGATATTTCGGAAGGGATGCTGGAAAAGCTTTCGGCAAAAGTAGAAGATAAAAATTTAAGCAGCTTAATTTCATTCCAGCTGTTATCATTTGAAGAATTAAATAGATTAAACAAAAAATCATTTGATTATATATTTTCAAATTTCGGCGGATTAAATTGTGCAGAAAATCTGGATACTGTTTTCAAACATTTCCCTCATATTCTGAAGCCGGGCGGCAGAGTTACTCTAATAATAATGCCTGTAGTTTCTCCGTGGGAAATAATTCTTGCTGCTAAAGGAAATTTTAAAAGTGCATTCAGAAGGTTTCATAAAAATGGAATCCAGGCAAATGTGGAAGGAGTTAAATTTCAAACTTACTATTATAACGTACAAAATGTTATCGAAGCGCTTGGTACACAATTTAAAGTACTTGAAATTCAGGGACTCGGATCCGTAAGCCCGCCGCCGTTTATGATCAATTTTCCGCGAAGGTATCCAAAGCTCTATAAAAATCTAACAGTGTTGGATGAAAAGATTTCGAATCTATTTCCATTTAACCGTTGGGCGGATCATTTTATACTCACTGCAGAATTTATTCCCGGTAAAAAGTCATCCGAATAAATATGCATATATTAGTTATTACTCCTGGCTTTCCAAAAGACGAAAATGATACCGGTTGTATTCCGCCAATGCAGTTATTTCTGGATCAAATAAAAAATACATACCAGGATTTAAAATTATCTGTGATCTCCATTCATTACCCTTATGACAAATCATCTTACGATTGGAAGGGAATAAAAGTATTTTCCTGCGGAGGAAGCAATAAAAAACAGCCGTTAAGATTATTGTATTGGATGAAAGTAATTCGACATTCACTGAAAATAAATCGTGAATTAAAAGTTGATATTATCCATAGTTACTGGTTAGGTGAAGCTGCACTTTTAGGTCAGATAGTTAGAGTTTTATTTAAAATAAAACACGTGAACACAATGATGGGACAGGATGTAATCAAAACAAATAAGTATCTCAAGTTTCTCTCATTGAAAAAAATTCATAAGATTGCCGTTTCAAAATTTCAGGCAGATCATTTTAAAAAGTCAGCCGGATTGGAAGTAAATGAAATAATACCGTGGGGAATAAATAATTTAATTTCGGAAAATCAAAAGCGTACTTTTGATATAATCGGAGTCGGCTCATTACTGCCTGTTAAAAATTTTATATTGTTTGTTCAGGTTATTAAAAAAGTAAAAGAAGATTTACCTAATTTGAAATGCCTTATTATCGGAGATGGAATCGAAAGGCAAAATATTGAATATCAAATTAAAGAATTAGGTATGAAAGAAAACATCTGTTTAAAAGGGCAATTGAGTCGGGAAGAAGTATTATATTATATGAAACAAAGCAAAATGCTTCTACATACATCTAACTTTGAATCATTTGGTTTTGTCATTGTTGAAGCACTCGCTTTAGGATGTTATGTGGTTTGTAAAGGAGTCGGGTGCGCCGTTGAAAGTAATAAATTGTTTCTTGCACAGAATGCGGAAGAATTTTCTAAAAATATTAAAAATATTTTACAGAATGAAAATGACTATACTCCTGAAATTCCGTTTCCCATAAATAATACGGTCGAAGCGTATTATAAATTGTACAAAAAATTATTAATCAATTCATAATACGATTAATGAATTTGTTTGAAGATAAAATATCCAAAAATAAAAAGAGCGTTTTGATTAATTCTTTCAGGGAGATAGTAAATGACAAAGCAATAATATTCGGAATGTCGAATAAGATATGGATATTTTTATCTGCTGCTTTAACTGCTCCTCTTATATTAATATTTTTTTCACCGGCACTCCAGGGATATTATTATACTTTCAATAGTTTGTTAGGAATACAAACATTATTTGTAATGGGATTGGGACAGCTTATACAGCAATTTGTCAGCCACGAATGGGCGAAAATAAATTATACCGAAAGAAAAAGATTTAGCGGTGACAAAAGTGCGATACAGAGATTGGCTGCCATAAAGCAATTTACAGTCAAATGGTTTTCTTGGATGAGTGCGACTTTGCTTCTTGGATTAAGTATCGGCGGATATTTATTTCTGAAACATTCTTCTTCAAATAATGTTGTGGCTGAATCTGTTTGGTTAGCCCCCTGGGTTCTCATTTGCATTCTTAAATCGATTCAAATTTTTATTTCACCCGGCTTTACATTTCTTGACGGAATTAATGAAGTTGAAGCCGTAAACAAATTTCGTTTTTCTCAATCTATCTACGAGCGGATTGCATCTTGGATTGTCATGATAATCGGCGGCAAGCTCTGGCTTTTTACAGCAGGAACAGGAATTAACTTAATCGGGCAGTTTAATTTTTTAGGGAGAAAATTTTATAAAGTACTAAGAGAGATTTTCAGTTTAAAAGCTCCGCCAAATAAAATTTGGAAAGAAGAAATATTCCCCTTGCAATGGAAGTATGCAATCAGTTCAATCTCGGGTTACTTAAATTTTATGTTTATTATTCCATTAATTTTCTGGTTTCTCGGTCCGGTTGAAGCAGGTAAGCTTGGAATAACATGGGCCGTTATAACAATGTTTTGGGGGTTGTCAGTTACTTTAATCAGCACAAAAATGCCGGCATTTGCGATGAATGCAGCTAAAATGGAATTTAAAACGCTTAATAGTTCATTTTTAAAATCTACAATGAATTCGACTATTTTTCTTTCCCTGATGATAATTATATTCATTGCCGGACTACTTTTTTTAGAACTAATATTCCCATCAATTGCAAAAAGATTTTTAAGTTTCCTCCCCGCTTTACTCATTTCTCTTGCGATAATTCCACATCATTTAAGATTTGCGATGGCAAGCTACATGCGGGCATTAAAGCGTGAACCATTTTGGAAAATTTCCATTCTCGATATAATTCTTGTGCTTGTTTTTCTTCCGCTGCTTTGTAAACTTTTCGGGATTATAGGTGTAAGTATCGGATTTCTCCTGATAGTTTTAATAAATGCTTTACTTACTTATTTTGTTTTTGTTAAACTAAATAAATCGTTAACCGGATTTTAAGAAAGATGAAAATTTATTCATTAAGAATAAAATCAAAATTGATTGTGAGGATTTTGTTTTAGGAAATGAAATGAAAGCAATAGAACGCGGATGACGCGGATTAAACGGATTTACGCAGATAAAATCCGTGAAAATCAGCATAATCCGCCAAATCCGCGCTCCATTAATTTCACAGAAAAAATATTTTATATTATTGTTTAGCTAAAAGCAAACTGGTTAAGATGCCATTATTTCAAACGGAAATTGTGCAGAAGGGTAATAAGATTTTATTGATAAGCAAAGATTATCAAGCCTTCCTTTAACAAATTTAATTTGATTATTAAGATTTATTTTTGTGAAATTATCAGTTTCAACATTTAAAGGCTTAATCTTATCTAATAAAATCGAATCAAATAAAACAATTTTTCCATCTTTAATAATCAGTAAAATGTATTCAGGATTTAAATTAAAAAATGAATCAAAATCATTTTCCTTATTCTGATTTTTTACTATGACTATATTAGCTTTAAAACCCTTTTTGATAAATCCACTGAGTTTAAGATTCCATGTTTCAGCAGGGGATGAATTAATAGAATTATATAATTCATAATCATCTAATAATTTTAATTTTCTTGCAAATCTTAATTGATCCCAGATATTCCAATCTGCACTGACGTTTGAATCGGATCCGAAAAGTATCGTGGTTTTGTTTTTAAGTTTATCTGCGGCACATGTAGAGCCGTACAAAAAATAATTTGAATCGGGACACCATACAATTGCTTTAAATGATTCTGCCTGTTTCTCGTCCATCATAATTGCATGAATACCAATAAGAGATTTTTTAGCATAATTCCATTTTATCAACTTATCAATTTCGTTATGTGATTTATCATTTGTTCCTTCTCCGATATGAACAAGAACTGGAAGCCGGTTGAAAATATTATTCAATTTAAGTTTCCATTTTTTTTCAAGTTCAACAGAATGAAGAAAGGTATAATATGAGTGAATATTAATAAGCTCGTTATTGTATTCGATATTTCTGCCGTGGTTAACAACCGTAGTAATCCCGCTGATTAAATTTTTATAAATACCATATTCGTATCTTAATTCAAATGGAATTTTTTGAACGGCATCGATAACATCTTTATTAGCTTGATGAATATCTTCGCCCCATTCGATGTAATCTTTATACTTTTTATTTCCAAGCTTTGGAAAAAGATTAAATTCCAGGTGATCGTGCGAATTTATTAATCCGGGAAATGCAATTACATTTTCAAACTCAATTAGTAAATCCTCTTTCGTAGTTGGTATTGCATCATCCTTCGTTCCCAAGTTTTGAATAAAGTTATCCTTTATTTCAATCCAATTTATCTCAGGACTATTTATTACTCTAAGATTTTTAAGAATCATTTTATTTCCTGATTCTCATTCCGTAAATCAAAGGCATATTTCTGAAGCGATCATAAATATGAAGTGCATTATTCCTCTCGTAAAATTCTTTCAACTCTCGTGTTATAAATTCTTCGAAAATTTCTTCAACCTCTAAATTAAGTTCGGAACAAATCCTGATTATATCTTCGATAGAATGAACAAAGTTTTTTATTTCGAGATTTTTATTTTCATGCATGAAGGTTCTTTTCCCTCCTTCACGAAGTAATTCCGGATGAAGGTCGCTTATGATAATTACTCCGCCGGCACTCAAATAATTATTCCATGCTCCAAATAAATTTTTTATATTTTTAATATGAGCAACAACAAGTGTTGAAAGAATAAAATCAATTGTTCCGTAAGGGATAGAAGGAAAGTTTTTCTCTTTAATTAAATAAGTTTCCGCCTGCGGATATTTTGATTTTAACTGCAGCAGCATTTCACTTGAAATATCGCACCCAATAATTTTTGATGGATTCTTTGATAAAATGTCCGGCCAGTTTCTGCCGGTGCCGCAGCCGTAATCTAACACTGCTTTATCTTTTATATCAATATCGACGAATAATTTTTCGAGAATTTTTTTTTCAAGCTCAAAAATCAGGTTATCGCCTTCATTCTCATAATTTTGAGCCCATAAATTATAGGCTTTAGTAGGTTTTACCGGACGTTTTAACCGTTCACTTATTTGCCTGATTGAATTATTAAAGATTGCCATTAATTTTTATATTTTAATTTAAAAAATATTATAAAAGACCTGTTAATTGTCCTGAATTGCTCTTAAATTATAATACTTCTTCGAGTAATTTTAAGCCAAAAAACGATATGAACAAAATAATTTTTTTCAATCCGCGCAGCGGAAGATTTAATCATAGGATTCCAAATTCCATACTGCAGGTTGCCGCATCGATTCATGGGAAATTTGAGTATGTTTTTATCGACGGTAACATAGAAAAAAACGCTTGGGAAAAAATACAATTTTATCTCGATAAAAATGAATTTAAATATTTTTGTTCTACCGTTATGCCCGGCCCGCAGATAAAGCAGGCAATTCCTTTTTCAAAAAAAATAAAAGAAAAATATCCCGAAGTTATAAATATCTGGGGAGGATATTTTGCATCAAACCAATACCGTACAAGCATTTTATCGGATTATGTTGATTATATTGTTTACGGCCCCGGTGATACGGCTTTTCCAAAATTGCTGAATGCTCTCGAAAATAAACTATCGTTAGAAAATATCGAGAATTTGATTTTCAAAAAAGGGAATGAAGTAATTAAAACAAAAAAAGCTCCTTTACTCGAACAGGATTCACTGCCTGAACTTCCGTACGATTATTTAAATGAATTTTATCCCATAAAAAATTATTTAGGCAAAACTTATTTGGGAAACAAAACCCATGCATATCATTCAAGCATCGGCTGTCCTTTTACATGTTCATTTTGCGGTGTTGTTCCGATTTTCGAAGCAAGATGGAAAGGGAAGTCATCGGAAAGAATGTACAGGGAAATAAAATATATAAAGGATAAATATGGTGCTGACGCTGTAGAGTTCCATGATAACAACTTTTTTGTTTCCGAAAAAAGAATAAAAGAATTCAGCCGGTTAATAAAAAATGAAAATATGCATTGGTGGGGAGAGAGCAGAATCGATACGATGAATAAATATGGCGACGAAACTTTATACTTAATGCGTGATGCCGGCTGTAAAATGATTTTCTTTGGTGCTGAAAGCGGCAATGATTCACTTCTTAAAAAAATAGATAAGGGCGGTACGCAATCCGGGAAACAAATAAAAGAATTTGCAGCGCGGATTAAAAAGTTCGATATAATTCCTGAGTACTCATTTATTTTAGGTTTGCCCGGTGATTCCGAAAAGCAGGTAGAAGAACAGATTGATTATGATATAAATTTCATAAAAGAAATAAAGGAGATAAATCCTTCAACGGAAATAATTATTTACATTTACAGTCCGGTACCAACCGAAGGATCAGAATTATATTTTGAAGGGGAGAAGCTTGGATTTAAATTTCCGAAAAAGCTTGAAGATTGGCTTGATCCTGCATGGGAAAAATTCGATCTGCACAGAAATCCGTTAACGCCCTGGCTAACTCCAAAATTAGTACAAAAGATCCATGATTTTGAAACGGTGATAAACGGTTACTCTCCAACAATTTCCGATTACAAGCTTACGAGGATGCAAAGAAAAGTGATTAGAACTCTTTCATCTTTTCGTTATAAGAAAAATATATTTTCATTCCCTTATGAAATAAAAGCGCTTCAAAAATTTTGGCTGCGGTACAGAAAACCGGAAGTCGAAGGATTTTATATGCAATAAATTATTTTGTTACCGGTAAAGGCTCGGCATGTTTTTGAGTAATAAAAGCATTCATCTTCAATCTTAATCTTACATAGCGCAAAAAATAAATTATTATGTGGGGTAATTTCTTCCAATTCTTTTTGTTAAAAATTTGATCAATTCTATATTCGTTGTGGACAAACCGGTGCAGTAGTTTGTAAAAACCTCTTTCATAATTCCCGAAAAACATTAAATCGAGATCATCGGAATCTTTCCAGTTGGTTTTAATTTTTAATTGCTCTTTAACGGTGTTATAAAATTTTGTACCCGGTAGAGGATAAGAAACCGAAATCCCGATGTCGTCGGGCTGACAATCTTTAATCATCTTCCGGGTTAATTTTATATCATGCCATGTTTCACCTGTATATCCGAACTGGATAAAAAATGCAATTTCAATTCCAAGCTGGTGTGATCTTGTTGCAGCCTGATAAATCTGTTCAACTTTGGTTCCTTTATCCATAGCATCCAATATTTTTTGACTGCCTGATTCGGCACCAATCCAGATTGTTTTACAGCCGGATTCTTTTAGTTTATTTAAAGTTTCGCCTCTAATCAGAAGATCCGGCCTGGATAAGCATTTATAAGGAATATTCAAATTCATTTCTTTTAATGCAGTCACAAATTCGGCAATCCAGTTTGTCTTAAGTCCGAAAATGTCATCAGTAATCCATAAATGATCAATTGAATATTCCTTTTTAAGCTTCATCATTTGCAGTGCAACATTCTTCGGTGATCTTGAATGATAAATTCTTCCATAGATCGGCTTTGCACACCAATTGCATTCGTAAGGGCAGCCTCTGGTCGTAGATATATTTAAAGAAAAATAGCTGTGATTTTTCATCCAGATTTCACGGTACTTTTTGACGGCAACAAATGAATAGTCAGGGTCAGGCAAAGTGTCGAGGTTGTCAATCATTTTCCGCTGCGGAGTAATAATTAATTTATCCCCCACCATAAATTTTATACCGTTAATATTTCCTCTTTCTTTATCAAATTTGTTGTCTGCAAACGCTTTTATTACTTCTTCAACTGTAACTTCTCCCTCGCCGTAAATAATAACATCACACCCGGCATCAAAATAATAATTATAATAATCGGCAGCATCTGAACTGTATACGACAACGGGAATCGATAATGATTTTGCCTTTTTGATAAAAGAAACGGCAGCATCCCGCATATTCGAAAGACACATCTTGGTCAGGTAGTTGAACTCGTCATCATAAATCAAGAGAAGGTCTGGTTTTATTCGTTCAATTTCAACTATAAATTCTTCCGGATTTTTACTTAACATTCCGTCATAGAAAAATATTTCATGACCTGAGTTTTTCAAGATTGTGGCGGCATATAAAGTGCCCAACGGAGGATAAGGCATCATCCGTTCCAATTCCTTCTGATCAAGCACTCTAAAATAGGACTGACCGATTAATATTTTCATAATTTATAAGTCAACTTGTATGAGTTGGAATATTCTTCCCAGGCAATCTTGAATTCATTCATTATTTTATCACGGTGATCGTTAGTATGAAGCTTAATGCATCGCTCAGTAAGTTTAACAGAATCTTCCGGATCAGGTAATCTCAATCTATTGTGATAAATGTATCTATAGAAAGACATCAAGATATTATTTAACGGCTTAAATAAAAAATAAAATTTAGATGATTTTTGATTTTCTTCTTCGTTGTAAGTAAAATTCGGAAAAAATTCCCTTACCCAATCGTTTTCTTTCCAGAATTGATGAAGCATTCTCTCATTTTTTAGCGGTGTCAGAGAAATAATTTGATGCGCCGTATAAGGATCATGTGTGTGATCGATGAATAGATTTACTTCGTCGATTAAATAATTTACACACAAAACATCCCGTACTTTAAAGAAAATCGAGAAAAGATGGATTATAAAATAAACTAAATAAACTGTATTAGGTTTTGTAATTATAAAAACGTCTACATCGTCATGGTTCTCAATTCCGTAATGAGTCGTACCGCCGCTTAGAGAAACCATTGATGTTAAAGGGAGCATGTATAAAAAGTTGACTATTTTGATTAATTTCTTATTGTCTATACTTTTTTTAACTTTATTGTAAAAACCTTTGCCATTACTTTTTAATTTTACAACGTCGTCATTAAATGAAATTAAATCTTCAGCAATTAGCTTTTCAATTATCTGATGTAATTCATTAAGATTCAATAGCTTATCAAAGATTTGCTTATGCAGTTTATCCTTCTTTATCCCGGAATTAAATAAATTAGAATAAACGAGCGTTTTTTCTATTGCCTGCTCCGGTGTTAAAGCCGGTGGAATTTGTATCTTATGATATTTTCTAATTTTGGAGGTTAATTTATCCAGTAGTTCTTCAAGCTGGTTCTGCATTAAATTTGGGGAATATTTAATATCGTATTTAATTCTTTTCCCGGATGTGATTACTTCATTTAGCTTATCAAGTCCACTGGTATAACTGTTAATATCTGACGGATCAACGGTAATAGAATATGGTTTCGATATTTCCTCTGTGGCAATATTACGGGAGCATAGTACCGGTAATCCAAAATGCATCGCTTCAAGAACCGGAAAACCGAATCCCTCTTCATAGCTGGTGTGAACAAAACCCGAAGCGTGTGAGTAAATTTCCTTCAATTGTTCTTCGGATATGTAGCCGGTAAATTCAATATCTGGGTTGGTTTTATACTTTTTAATCGATGCCGAAATATCCGGAGATTTAATCCACATTTCGCCGGCAATTTTTAATTTGAAATTGCTTTTACGTGAATGTTTCCATTTTAAAAATCCTTCAATTAGGAAATTCAAATTTTTCCGCGGCTCAATGTGGCCGACAAAAAGAAGATAGGGAGCATCAGGTGAATTCTTGGTATCATCAATAGTCAGATTAGCCGGATGAAATTTCGAATAAGCCTGCAATAGTAATATATCTTCTTCTTTTATCCCGAGATATTTGTGAATATTTTTCTTAGAATGTTCGCTGATTGTAACTACAACAGGATTTTGTTTTAAAGTCTGTTTTATCTGGTATTTGTAATAATAAACAAATTTTTTAGGATATAATTCCGGGTGAGAAATAAACGATAAATCATGAATTATTATAGCAGATTTTTTCGGCGTATTATGCGGCATATAATAATCCGGGAAAATTAGGAAATCGGTCTTTGAAAAATTTTTATCTTCCTTTAATCCGAAGTTCCTGTACCAATTTCTTTTTACAACATTTAAAACCGGGTTATCATCCCGTGAATTTGTACCGTGGGATAATTTTATTATTTCATGCGAAGTTTTTCCAAGCTGTTCAAGAAGACAGGTGAGATAGCAGCTTGTTCCGGTATATTTCCCCCTTAAAGTTGAGGCTTCAACTCCGATTCTCATATGATTTCCCTAATTATGATAGTTGCTGATCTAAAAGGAGGAAAGTACTGTTAAAATGAGCAAAAATACCGAACTATAAGATGATTTTTAATAACTGTAATAATAATAAACTAATCGGAAAAATAACAACCGAATTTTAAATATAATTGGAATATTTAACTTAACTCTGAAAATTAATATTTGTGTGTAACGAAATCATCACGAGAGTTTGCCGATATATTTTAGCCGCACAAGTATTTACTTTGGAAATACTTTTATGCTTTTTTATTTTTGCATAAACATTTTGGAAATTATGAAGATAGCTTGCTGCCAGATAAATACCATAATTGGTGATTTAGAATACAATAAAAAGAAAATAATAAAATTATACAAAAGGGGAGTGAATGATAATGCCGACCTTGTCATCTTCCCTGAACTATCCTTAGTTGGTTATCCGCCTCTCGATTTGGTTGAAAAACAAGAATTTAGAAACGCGGTAAAAAAAGCAGCCGCTGAAATTGCATCATTTACAGGCGACACGGGGTTAATTTTCGGTTCCATTACAGAAGGTGATGATCTCGTAGGTACCGACATACATAATTCAGCTTTGCTTTGTCACTCCGGAAAAATTCAATTTGTCCAGCATAAATCTCTGATCCCCAATTATGATGTCTTCGATGAAATGAGATATTTTGAACCTGCAAGCCGTGTAAATGTCTATGAATTTAAAGGAGAAAAGTTAGGAATTTCAATTTGTGAAGACATCTGGAATGATGCCGATTACTGGTACAAAAGAAGATACAGTGAAGATCCGGTAAAAAAATTGGTTGAACAAGGTGCAACTGTTTTATTGAATATTTCCGCAAGTCCTTATTCATACGGCAAAAGAGCAAAACGGCAGGAAATGCTTTCAGTTTTAACAAAGGATGATAAATTACCTCTTGCATATGTTTGTACTGTCGGAGCTCAAACCGAACTGATATTTGACGGAGCAAGTATGTGTTTTGATTCATCTGGTAACCTGGTTCAGTTGGGCAAGACTTATAAAGAGGATTATTTTATTTTCGATACGAATCAAAATTATGATCCGATAGTTGAATCAGAAAAATGTTTTGAAGATGAAGTTTTAAATTCTTTAATATTTGGTTTGAGAGATTATTGTAAGAAACTTAAATTTAAAAAACTACTTTTAGGTTTAAGCGGGGGAATTGATTCCGCACTCACTGCATTTATTGCGGTGAAAGCTCTCGGAAAAGAAAACGTTCATGTTGTGTTGATGCCGTCAAAATATTCGAGTAAAGGGAGCATAGATGATTCAAAGAAACTAATTAAAAATTTAGGCATCTCATCGAATAATGTTTCGATTCAGCCCCCGGTTGATAGCATTTTAAAGATTTTGAAAAATCCTTTCAAAGGAAAAATTAAAGGAATAACGGAAGAAAATATTCAAGCAAGAATTCGCGGAATTTATTTAATGGCTTTTGCCAATAACGGAAATTACATGTTGCTTGCAACAGGAAATAAATCGGAATTAGCAGTTGGTTATTGTACGTTGTACGGAGACATGGCAGGCGGGTTGGCCGTAATCGGCGATGTTTATAAAACTCAGGTTTATCAAATTGCAAATTATATAAATCGAAATAAGGAAATTATTCCGCAAGAAATCATTGATAAAGCTCCTTCCGCAGAGTTAAGATTCGATCAGAAGGATGAAGATTCGCTTCCACCTTACGAATTGCTTGATATGATTCTTAAAATGTACCTGGAAGAAAATAAAGAATTTAACCAAATTGCGGATACAATCGGCCAAAAAACTATTGTGGCTAAAGTACTTAAACTGGTTGATATAAACGAGTTTAAAAGGAAGCAAGCTGCTCCTGTTCTAAGGGTTTCTTCAAAAGCATTCGGTTACGGAAGAAGATACCCGATCGTTCAGGGTTGGCGGAAATAAAAATAAAAAAAGAGATAACATCTTCCCCGTGCGAAAAACAGTGTGAGAAGATGTCATCGCCGGAAATATTTAACTGTAATTATTCAAAAAACAAAAGCGGTTTACAAAATGGAAAAATCGGATCAAACAAAGGGAAGAATGAATTTCACAATCAAACTTATTTTGGCGATTACAACTGTTGTCTTTTTATCGTCGAATTTGATATTTGCCCAGCTTGGCGGTGAGAAAGATATAGTTAAAATTAAATCCTATCAGTCGATGGATAAAGTTGTGCCCGGCAGTGAATTCAAAATCGCGGTGCAGGCAAACATAAAAAACGGATGGCATATAAATTCGGATAAACCGAAAGACGAATTTTTAATTCCAACCGAGTTAAGTATATCGGGCGATACTAATTTTACAATTGAAAATATATCTTACCCGGAACCGCAGCAATTAAAATTTGCTTTTTCAGATAATAAGCTATCCGTATGGGAAGGTGAAGTTTTATTCGGCGCTTTAGTGAAAACAACAAAAAATTTATCCCCGGGCGATTATCCGGTAATTGTAAAGCTTGATTATCAATCATGCAATAATATGACATGTCTTGCGCCTACGAGTGTTGAAGACACAATGCATGTAATCATAGCAGAAAAAAATGCGGCTGTAAATGAAATAAATCCGGCAATTTTTCAGAAGGTAAACTTAAGCTATACTGCCCCAACAATTTCAAATGCAGATAAATCCGACGATGTCATTTCATCAGCGCTTAAAAATAACGGACTGCTTATCGGTTTGTTGTTTGTATTTATCGGCGGATTAGCTCTTAATTTAACTCCATGTGTCTATCCGCTTATTCCAATTACTATCGGATTTTTCGGCGGTCAAAGCGAAGGCAGAACAAGCAGACTCATTTTGATGGGATTGTTGTTTGTTATTGGATTGTCTGTTACATATTCGGTAATCGGTGTTGTAACGGCTTTAAGTGGCTCGGTATTCGGTTCTTTAATGCAAAATACCTATGTAATACTTGCAATTGTGGTAATATTTGTTGTGCTTTCACTCAGCATGTTCGGCGTATATGAAATTGCAGTTCCTTCCGGGTTAATGGCAAAAGCCGGGGGTGCAAAAAGCGGTTATTACGGTGCATTTTTCATGGGATTAACGATGGGTATTGTAGCTGCTCCATGCATCGGTCCGTTTGTCCTCGGATTAGTTACTTTCGTTGCTGCCAAGGGTGATCCGTTCTTCGGATTTTTATTGTTTTTTGTTTTAGCATTGGGACTTGGATTTCCATACCTGCTGCTCGCTATTTTCTCCGGGAAAATAAAAGCTCTGCCGAGAGCCGGTGAATGGATGGATGCTGTTAAACATATTTTCGGCTTCATTCTGCTGGGAATGGCGTTTTATTTCCTATTACCATTAATTCCAAAACCTTATTCAAGCTACATCCTCCCTGTCTATATGATAATTGCGGCACTATACATTTTGTTTGTCGATAAGCTTTCAAACAATGTTAGGGGATTTAGGATTTTCAAAACTGCTTTTTCTATAATTTTAGTTGCAGTTGCTGTGTGGATGTTAATTCCTAATGAAAAGACCACAATCAAGTGGCAGCCTTATTCAAAAGAATCTATCACTTCAAGCCAGCAGACTAATAACGCGGTAATTATAGATTTTTATGCAGACTGGTGTATTCCTTGTAAAGAACTGGATGCATCAACGTTTACGGATCCGAAAGTAATTAAGGAATCGGAAAGATTTCATTCTTATAAAGCAAATATGACAAAATCGCTTTCACCTGCTGTTGAGTCATTAAGGGATCAATATAAGATTGTCGGAGTTCCAACAGTCTTAATCCTAAATTCACAGGGCAAAGAGGTGAAAAGGATTACCGGTTATGTTAATGCAAAGGAGTTCTATAATATTCTATCAACAGTAAATTGAACTCTGTATAAGATATACTTATAATTTAAAGATTAAAAAATTAAAAGATTGCAATATTCTTTTTGTAATCTTATTTAATTTGCCAATTTAAATTATTAAACCAAATCGTGGCTGACCAAAAAGTAATATCGTCATCACGAGTGAAGCGAAGTGATCTCATATTTGCATTAAAAACGAAAGATTGCTTCGAAGCTTCGCTTCTCGCAATGACTTTTTTCTTTCTTTTTGGTCACCCACTTATTTTAATTATTATTAAAACTGATTCTTCGGTATTGGGGAAAATTTCATTTTAATAACCGGGTGCAGTTCCCAATCCGTATATGAATGCATCCCTCTTTTACCTCTTGGCTTTCCATGTAAATGTGCTGCATCGAAGAATAATTGGCCGGTAACTGAGACGAAAACATTATGCATCATTACACTGCCTCTTTTACTTGGCCTTTTCCCTTTAAGGAGTCTGTCCCGGATAAAACTTCTAACATCAGAACATTCTTTTTTCAAAACCGGATCGGAGATAAAACCGGGATAGGGAACTTCAACAATAAAGCATGAATCGGTCATGTTTGGTTTTGGTACCAACTGGATATGATAATCGCCGTCCCTATGAGTTTTAGAATTGTCTTCCAACGCTACCAATTTTAACCAGCCGTTAGTCGAAATTATATCGCCTTCCCTAAAACTATCCGGATCGACCACTTTTGGGATTCTTTTACTCTCGTATTTCTTAGTGAACTTTTTAATAGGATTTTGCAGCATCAACAAATCTTTTAACGGAACATTCTTTTTAGGCATATTTTCCAAAATAGAAGTTTTAATACTCCAGCGATCTACACCTGCTTTATAATTTCTCTTCTGAGCAAAAGCAAAGCTGTATGAAAAAATCAAAAACAAACTAAAAATCGTAAATGATAATTTCTTTGAATTAATCATGACGGTACCTTCTCTAATTATTCGTTCACTTGTAAAACGTAAGACGATAAACGTATAGACGATGAACATCTAATAGTTTGTTTTCATTTTCTTTTTGCCGTCTTTTGTTTTACATCCCTTTTGAGATTATCGATTAAAAACTTTCTAAAGTAATCCTAATATTAATCTTAATTATTGAGGTAGGTCAAAAGATCTTCAAATCTATATCAAATTAAAAACAAAAAAATCGAATAATTGTATCAAGGTTAATAAGTATCTGAAGTTACTCATGTATAGAAAAAAGGATAGTCATTCAGAAGGAATCTTGTCAAATTTAGGATGAAATCGTAATTTTCTTAAGAATCATTAGTACAGATGATAACAAGATTCTTCCGGAATGACAGTTGAGTAGTATTATGCGTGACTTCATTAAGTATTTGATTTTCCCCTGGAAAAGAACATAAACTTTCATTAAAATTCATACTGTGTTTTTGATAAGTAGTTAAATAGTTCATCATAAACAATTATCACAGGGGCCTCAAATGGGTAAATATTTTTTGATTCTTCTAGTCTTCCTGCTGGTTTTTACAAGCTGCGATAATAATAACTCTCCGGTACTCACCGGCAGTATGACGGGATTTGTCCGGTTATATCATGACGACGGTACACCTTACCGTAACTGCAGCGGAGTAAAAGTTCAATTAGAAGGTAAAAATTATTATGATTTAACAGATAGTTCGGGTAAATATACTATAAAAAAAGTTCCGGCAGGAATTTATAATGTAGTTTTCAGTAAAGCCGGATTTGCAGTTTATAAATTAATATCAAAGGATTTCCCGGGAGGGGGTGAAGCTTACTATTCGCATGTTACTCTTTTGGAAATTCCTACATTTGAGGTTACTGATCTGACTATAGCAAAAGATACGTCAATAAATTCATCCTATTATATAATAAGAGGAACTGCTTCAAATAAAAAAAATTACTTCAGAAATATAATTGTATTTTTTGGCAATCTAGATGTTTCCTCAGACCCATTGGGCTACAAAGATTATGATATGATACAATTGAATTCCGATTCTCTCACTTTTTATGATTATATCTCCAATTGGGAATTAAACAGTAACGGTTTTCAGACTGGGGATACCGTTTATGCTATTGCCTATTCAATATCCTCTTCAGCACAACTTTATTCAGTACAGTTTTATCCTGACCCGAATTCGGGGGGAGTTATTTTTACAGGCTTAGGAAATAAAGGGATTAAAGCAAGCTTTATCTTGAAATAAATTTGACATAAAAAATAATTATTACTCCAGGAACTTCAAATAGGAAAGTATTTTTTTTATTCCGCTCGTTTTTCGAACTGCTAATATAAATACGGGCAATTATTTTTTCTCTTTTATATTTTGTCTTGAGAAATAAAAGGTAATATTATAAGTTCACTAACGGTTTTTATGAAAGACTCGCAAACAGTCTTGCTTGGTATTCTCGATACTCTCTTATACTGGTAATATATCGGTGTTTGGGTGGCATTGTCTTAGATTTTACGATAATAAGATTTTTGCTTTGATGACCGGACCAATTAAAAACAGAAAATAATTTAATCTTTATCTAGTTTTTGTGTAATTCGAAAATAGAATTTACTTCAAAAATTATTGTCTAAACATCTAATATAAGGGAATGTGGTTATGAAAAAATTATCAGTCATTCTTTTGCTGTTTCTTTCTTCATCTTTATTTGCCCAGATTAATATACCTATTCAACTTGATATTGGCTTAAATCAATCATGGTTCATTTATGAAGTTGCTGTATTAAACGATTTACATGCAGATTTCAGACCCAAACTCAATCTTTCCGTTAATTATAACTTTGCTGAATTCAATAATTTTATACCTAGTGCCGGTATAAGGTATTATAATTTAGGAAGGTCTATATCGCAATATAATTCAAAAGCAAAAATTGATTTATATTTTATCTCCGTTCCGCTGCAATTGAAGTATAGATTAGGAATAATTAATACTAATATTTTAGTTAATGCGGAAACTTCATTCCTGTTGAAAGGCAATACCGAACTTACTAATACAGGTATTATCAATTCTACTGAGAAAAATAATATCACGGCTGAAATGAATAGATTACTATTTTCAATCGGGATCGGAATTGAATATAATTTAAATATTGTAGGACAGACATTCGGTTTAAAATCAATATATAATTTTGGATTAACTAAGATTCCAAAAGATGGCATATATCAAAATGCGAGCGGTCTGGAATATCAATGGGCAGGCTTTAAGGCCAATGAGTTGAGTGTTGCGCTAACATATTATTTGTAAATCTAATTTAAGTTATGTGAAATAATATGTTTCACGGATAAACTTGCGAAAAGAAGTTCTGTGAAGGCTGAATAATTTCTCGGTGATAGCCTCAACAATTTTATTAAAATTTAATATAACGAGGTCAACTAATTAACTGGATGTCGGATTATTAATTAAGGTGCTGAAAATGAAAATGATTTGTTTGATTCTTTTCGTAATTATCGGGTTAACAAGTTGCAGCAATGAGAATTCTGTTGGTGTGATTAATGGGATTTCAACAAATTTTAAACTTCTTAATGCTAACGGGAAAGAAAGCACATCGTTTAAGAGCGATGAAAATTTTCAGATGAAATTTTCAGTAACAAATTTAAGCGGTAATATGCTTTCATATCACTACACAGGTGTACCTGTAATTTTTGGAATAGTACAAAATGATTCCGTGGTCGCTACTTCAGTAGATGGATTGACTTTCGCGCAGGTTGTTCTAGGAGGCAGTATAAAAAACGGAGATACCTATAGAATAAATTGGACAGCACCATATTCACCCGGTAGACAAAGCAAATTTATTTTATCACCTGGAAAATATGAAGCAGTCGTCATACATAAGAGATTTTTTGACAATTACCAGCTTAAATCTACTGAACCAATTGAATTTACGGTAATTAAAAATTAATCTCCCGATATTTGCAATTAACTTTTTCAATAGATTTGCTATATCAATAATCCATTTGAAGATAAAAGTACTATTATTTTATAGTAATTTTACCGGTTAATAAAAAGATATCTATGTATATGGAAAAAATTTCATCTGAAAATATCCCTGGCGGAAAAAATAAATTTCCTATTGGAATGAAAGTGCTTTTAATTTATTTGGGCTATGTTTTTATCGTAAGATTTGCTTCTTTGTGGGTGCCAATTCTATTCTTCGGGCCTTTTATAATACCAACCGGCATTGTTTTTGTCTATTATTCCATATCGATATTAATAATTGTTGTTTGTTTTTGGAGTATAATAAGAAGAATAAATTGGGGGAGAAAATTAATTATTGCCTGGTTCGGGTTCAGCGGCTTTTACGTTTTTGCCAGTGTTATGGTTTCACTTTTATTCAAAACGGATTACCTGAATATTTATAAAAAAACCTTTGGAAATGTAAATGTTCATCCAAGCGATACTATGATAATAATAAGTGCATTAATGTTACCTCTTATTTTAGCTGTAACTGTAAGTGCGGTAATCATCTGGTATGTATATACACGGGAGGAATTTTTTATTAATTAAAAGTGAATTAGTATATTTTAAAATAAAAACAATTTTTGTTTGACTGCAAATTCAAAAGGGGACTCTATGTTAGCAGTTTTTAAAGATAAATCATTTTTTTTACAGAAATACAATCTATTTTGTAAAACGATATATTGCATCGTAATTACAATTTTTATCCTCTCCAATCATTCATTTGGATTTCAAAAAAGTAAAATAACCGATTCAAGCAAATTTTATTTTAAGTTTCAAAGAGTTCATCTCGATATTACATCTCTAGTATTTATCAATGATTTATCCTTATCGACGGATTTTGAAGTAGCTAAAACGAAATTACAAGATTTTGGGATTCAAGCAGGGTACAGCTATTTAACTGCTTTAAATATTGAAGGCAAAAGATATGGTTCACCGTTTCATGATTTAAATATAATAGCGTATACATCAATTGGTTATGATAAGTCTATTACCACCCGGTTAATCCTGGGGGGTGCCTTCCGCATGAGTGAAAAATCAAGTGAAAAGAAATATCCTGTTACAGGTTTAAAGCTGGGCGTCAGTTTCTTATTTAATTTTAGTGAAGCAGTTAAATTATATTTTAGATATAGCGGAATTTACAATTCAACACATGAAGGTATATCTGCAATAGGATTAGGTCTTTCAATTGGATGGCCTAAATAAAAAGTTAAATATTATTTATAAATGAGGTTAATATGAAAGCAAAAGAGTTAGCCGTAGACTTTTTAATCGTTTTTATCGTTACCTTTATAGTCTGTTCATTAGTAACTTATATTTATAGTTTAGTAGTCCATTCTGAGGGAA
>CAZKUR010000070.1:0-20408 GCA_964556005.1 uncultured Ignavibacteriaceae bacterium
TTATGAAAAATATGGGTACAATTTTATTAAAAAATCTCATACATTGTACAATACAATTCCTCATTTTTTGATGAGGAAAGTTTTTAAGTAATAAACTTTATTTAAATAATTAGTATATTTATTTCATGATGAACGACGAAAAGAAAGAATACATAGAAGGAGTTTATAATTACTGCGACCGCTGGTGTGAAAAATGCAATTTCACGGCCAACTGTCTATTATTCACTCAGGAATCAAAAATAAATACTTATGAGATTTTACATAACGGTGATATGACAGGTGTTGAAGAGGTGTTCGATAGAGAAATCGAAGATATAGATAATGAGTATGAAGATGATCCCAATGAATTTATGGAGGATGAATTTTTCGAATCACTTAATGACGACGACGATGCAGATTCTTTCGAAGCTGAAGAAAGAAGAGAAAGGCCTAAACACCCTATTGACGATTTGGTTGATGAATATTTCATCAAGTCACACACATTACTAAAAGCTCTCGATGAAAAATATAATTTTTTTGTAGGCCCGAAAGAAAATCTTAAAAATCCTACTGCAATAAAAGTATTCGATGATTTTGAGGTATTTTCATGGTTTCATGCTTTCATAGGTGCAAAATTGAAAAGGGCGCTGTACGGATTTAATGATTTGGAAAGAGAGGATAACGATGAACTTAAAGAAGTTCATGCTTACGATATGAACGGCAGCGCAAAGATCGGAATTATATCAGTTAAAAGATCAATAGAAGCATTAAATAACCTGCATAAAAATTTACCTCTTTTTTCCACTTTAATAGAGGAAGAGTTGGTACTGCTTGGGAGAATGTTAAATCTCACCGAAGAATTATTTCCCGGCTGCATGAATTTTAAGAGGCCGGGGTTGGATGATTAAGACTGCTCTTACTTAATCGGAAAAACAATTTTTTAAAATTATTATTCTTTGTTCCTTCTTTCCATTTCTTCCGGTGAAACATCCTCAACATGAGATGCAATCCACCATGAAATACCTGATGAATCTTTCACACCTGCATTCCTATCACCGTAAAATTGATCCTGTGGCTTCATAATTAATTCGGCGCCTTCTTGAATAGCTTTGTTGTAAGTTTTATCAGTATCTTCGACAAAAACATATAAGATTGTATTCTGCGGCGGGTAATCGTTATTTGATTTTCCTATCATAATAACCGAATTGCCTATTTTTACCTCCGCATGATTAACAGTTCCCTCTTTTAATGTCATTCTATCTTTTATTTCTGCGTCAAAAACTTTAGTAAGGAAATTTAAAAGAACATCGACATCTTTGACTATCAAATAGGGTGTAACACGTGGATAATTATCCGGGATAGGTTTGACAGGCATATGTTCCTCCTTTTAATTAGATATACATTTTAGAATTTTAAATGAATAGTAGAGCAATTTTATTTAGAAGACATTTTCAATATTTCATCGAACTCTTCTTTTGCAACAGGCATAACCGACAGCCTGTTTCCTTTTTGAACCAGCAACATTTTTTTTAATTTCGGATTTGCTTTTATCTCTGCAAGCGTTACCTGTTTTTTAAAAATATTCTTTAACTTAATATCAACCATATACCAAGTAGGATTTTCAGGTTTTGCGGAAGAAAAGAAATGTTTATTCTCAGGGTCAAATTGTGTGTGATCTGCATAACCTTCTTTTACGATTTCGCATGTACCGGCAACGGCATTCGGTTCGGCATTACTATGGTAGAATAAAACAAGATTGCCTGTTTTCATTTCATCCCTAATAAAATTTCTTGCCTGGTAATTTCTTACCCCGTCCCAGAAAGTAGTTTGTTTTGGGCTTTCTTTCAGATCTTTAATTGAAAATTCTTCAGGATCGGATTTTATAAGCCAGTATTTTTTAGACATTAATTTGTTCTTGCGGTTAGTGAGTGGTTAACTTTTCAATATCTAAAAATATAAAAACTTGCTCTCATACCCTGCGGGTAAAATCATAATTAACTGAGTTAAAAAGTATTAAGTTTAATTAGTGTTAAAAAATCATTTTTCATATGATACTTTGAATTTTACTCAAATATAATTCATATTTATCTTCAAATAATATTAAAAAGGGAAAAATTATGGAACAACAAGGCATACCGCTATTAGGCGAAAAGCTCCCCGAACTGGAAGTTCAAACTACAAGAGGAATTCTAAACATTCCAAAAGATTTCAAAGGCAAATGGATCGTTCTTTTCAGTCACCCTGCAGATTTTACTCCTGTCTGCACAACTGAGTTTGTAGCTTTCGCAAAAAGATTTGATCAATTTAAAAAATTAAATACCGAATTAATCGGTTTATCAATTGATCAAGTATTCTCACATATAAAGTGGGTAGAGTGGATTAAAAATACTTTAAAGGTTGAGATTCCTTTTCCTGTTATCGCAGATGATATGGGAAAAGTTGCGGCAAAATTGGGAATGATTCATCCCGGCAAAGGAACAAACACTGTAAGAGCGGTTTTCATTGTCGATCCGAATGGATTAATTAGATTGATGATATATTATCCGCAGGAAATCGGGCGCCAAATTGATGAAGTCATTCGTGCATTGAAAGCTCTGCAATTATCCGATGCAAATAAATGTGCGATGCCTGAGAATTGGCCGAACAACGAATTGATTGGAAACAAAGTTATTATCCCCCCACCGAAAGATGTTGCCGGTGCTGAAGAAAGATTGAAAACTGCCGAAGGTTACGATTGGTGGTTTACTTATAAAGAATTAAATACTAATTAATTATTTCAAGAAACTTTAATCGTTAAACGATTTAGTCCTTATTAATCCAATCTATCAAGAGCTATTATTTTAATAGATAATAGCTCACTTTTATAAGTGTCAATTTAAGTAGTCGAAGGAAACTTAAAAATATGAGATAAGAAGTTTATCCCTTTCACTTTATGTTTCTTATATCTGATGGGTTACTGCCGTAGAATTTCCTTTTTAGTCCCTTGGTTATTCGTTGTCTTTCTTTCGGGCTCATTTTTATTTGCTGAAGTATATCTCACTTTTCATCTTATTTAAAATTTTTTGCTTTATGAAAAACTCTTTTAATTTTGTTAGTTGTATTGTACAACTAACATTTCTAAATTTATTTAAGTAATAGGACAATAAAAATGTTCGGTGATTCCAGTTTCAGCATATCCTATAAAAAAACTGTAAACTTAATTCCATCCTTCCAAATTAAATTGATATTAAGGCTCATCATGAATATATTTCCCCAAAAGTAATTAAATGTTATGAAGAAAATTATTGTAATTATTTTTAGCCTTTTTTCTTTTATCTCTCTTGCCCAGGATAAAAGTTCGTTTGAAATTGCGAGATTAAAGTATGACGGCGGCGGTGACTGGTACAACGGGCAAACCGAAGAGCCGAATTTGCTGACTTATATACATCAACACACCAACGCTGATGTTAAGCCAACTTATACTTTTGTGGATATAAATTCTGATGAAATATTCTCATACCCGTTTTTATTTATGACCGGGCATGGCAGCGTGGTATTTACACCGGACCAGGCGCAAAGATTAAAAAATTATCTTGAAAGCGGAGGTTTTCTTTACGTCGATGACGACTACGGACTTGATAAATCTTTTCGAAGGGAAATAAAGAAAGTATTTCCTAATAAAGAATTGAAAGAACTTCCGTTTGATTATGAATTATATCATTTATTTTACGATTTTCCTAACGGTGTTCCCAAAACTCATGAACACAATGGAAAGCGGCCGCAAGGATTCGGAATTTTTATTGGTAAAAGATTAGCTGTTTATTATACTTACGAATCGAACCCCAGCGACGGTTGGGATGACCCTGATGTTCATAATGATCCGCCGGAAAAAAGAGAAGAAGCCCTGAAATTCGGAACAAATCTAATCCTCTGGGCGTTATACCAGTAACTAAAATTAAAATTAAGATATCATAATTAAAATTATTTATGAGTTCGGATTCAAGCTACTATAAAGAAATAATTTCCAAGTTAGAACGGTTAAACAAAAAAGAATATTCTTATTTTATTCTTTTTGGAATTCAGATTTGTCTGATTGCCTGTGTTTCGATATTTACTACCTTTTCACTAATAGAGTGGTTATGGAATTTATCTTCAGTAATCCGAACTATAATGTTTTTCATTTTCCTTTTAATTGTATTCGGTACATTAACCTTTCTTGTTATAATTCCTTTACTCAAATATTTTCACTTTTTGGGCAAGCCTGATTATCATGAATCCGCACGAAGAGTTGGAAATAATTTCTCCGGCATAAAGGATGATCTGCTGAATGCAATGCAGCTTGTAACAATTTCAAAAGGGCAAAATTACTATTCACATTCATTAATCAATGCAGCTTTCCAAAACGTTTATAATAAAACCCGTTCAATAAATTTCGAATCGATAGTGGAATTTAAAAGAGTGAAGCAGATGTCCTATTATTTGTTGGGGACATTTGTTCTTTGTTCTCTCTTTTTTATTTCAATTCCTGGATTATCTTCCGCCTCATCAAGGTTGTTGCAGTTTGGTAAAGATTTTATCCCACCGCCGAAATTTTCTTTCGTTGTTCAGCCGGGCAATGCTAAAGTAACAAAAGGCGACAATCTTTTAATCACAGTTAAAGTTACCGGCCAAAAACCAAATGAAATTATGTTGGGAACAAAAAGTTCAGATCAAACAGATTATGAGTTTCAAAAATTATTGGCGGATTCCTTGGGAAATTATAAATATGAAGTTAACGCGGTGAGAAATTCCTTTAAATATTATGCAAAAGCCGAGGATGTAAATAGTGATACGTACAAGATTGAAGTAATTGATCATCCAGTAATTAAAACACTTGACTTAAATATTACTTCTCCCTCTTATTCGAAAATTCTTCCCATCGAGCAAAAAGATAACGGTAATGTTACAGCTTTAGCAGGCAGTAATGTTGATTTGAAAATCACTTCAACGAAAGAATTGAAAGACGCTAAATTAAAATTTGATGATACTACAGAAGTTAAGTTAAAAATTAAAGGCTCATCGGCAGAAGGAAATTTCCGAATACGAAAGGACGATAATTATAGAATAATAATTACAGATACGAGTGAGAACCGGAATCAATCTCCCATAATTTATTCCGTTAAAAGCTTAACAGATGCATATCCGACTATCGAAATTATTTCGCCGAACCGTGATGTTCCGCTGGCAAATGATAATCGCCTTCCGCTAAATTTAAAAATATCGGATGATTACGGTTTCACTAAACTGCTTCTTCATTATGAACTTTCATATTCAAAATACAATCAGCCATGGAATAAATATGAAACATTGGAAATCCCGATAGATAAAAGCCAGAAAGAACTTAACGTCAATTATATATGGAACCTGACTAATCTGAATTTAACAACCGAAGATGTTGTTACCTATTATCTTGAAGTTTATGATAATGATTTTGTCTCAGGGCCAAAATCTGCAAAAACCGCTTCGTTTAATGTGCGTGTTCCAACATTGAATGAGATATTATCCGAAACGGATCAAACGCAGGATCAAGCAATAAGTAATCTTGAAGAGAATTTAAAAGAAGCACAGGATTTGCAGCAAACGTTCAATGAGATCAGCCAGGAACTTAAACAAAACAAGAAACAAATTTCATGGGAGGAAAAAGAAAAGATTGAAAATGCACTGAATAAATTCAAAGAGCTTCAGAAAAAAACTAAGGATGCAAAACAGCAGCTTCAGAAAATGCAGCAAAAGCTCCAGGATAATAATCTTCTTTCTAAAGAGACTATGGAAAAATACCAGGAACTTCAAAAGTTGATGGATGAATTTACGAGTGATGAATTAAAAGAAGCGATGGAAAAAATGAGAAATGCTATGCAGTCTTTGAACAGGGAGTTTACCCAAGATCAAATGAAGAATTTCCAGATAAACGAAGATATGTTCAAAAAGAGTATAGAACGTACGTTAAATCTCCTTAAACGTATTCAAGTTGAACAAAAAATGGAGGAGCTTGTTAAAAGAACCGAGCAACTAAAAAATCAACTGGATACTCTAAAAAATGAAACTGAGAAAAGTGATTTATCGAATCAGCAAAAGAATGATGAACTGTCCAAAAAACAAAATGATATAACCAATCAGCTTAATGAGTTGAAAAATGAAATGCAGAAGCTTTCCGAAAAGATGAGTGAGCTTTCAAATATGCCGAAGGAAGACCTTGATAAATTAAGACAGCAGTTTGATAAACAGCAAAACCAGAAAATGTCGCAGCAGGCAAAACAAAATTTACAGCAGGACCAAAAGATGCAGGCGATGCAGCAGCAGCAGCAGCTTTCATCCAATATGCAGCAGATGAACAGCCAGCTTCAGCAGATGCAGCAGTCGATGATGCAGCAGAATCAAATGCAGACTTTTAACGGGATGATGAAAATATTAAACAACCTGATTTCTCTTTCTAAACAGCAGGAAAGTTTAAAAGACAATTCCAAACAGATGGATTATAACTCAAAGGGATATGATAAGGAAGCAAAACAGCAGTACGGGCTTCAGCAGAACCTTGATAAAGTAATGCAGCAGATGAGCAACCTTTCTCAAAAAACTTTTGCAATAACACCTGAAATGGGTCAAGCATTGGGTGATGCAAAAAATCAAATGGATCGATCAATTGAATCCCTCACCAACCACAGCAATACAATGGCTGTATTGAACCAAACAAGCGCAATGGCTTCATTAAATAAGGCCGCTACAATGATGAAAAATTCCATGAATGCAATGATGCAGGGCGGCGAAGGCCAGGGCGGAATGATGTCGCTTATGCAGCAGCTTCAACAGTTGAGCGGACAGCAAATGAATCTAAATAATTTAACCCAGATGATGCAAAAGCTTCAGCATGGTGGGCTTTCGATGGAACAGCAGTCGCAGTTGCAAAGGCTTGCACAGCAGCAGGATGTAATCAGGAAATCCCTTGAACAATTGAATAAGGAAGCTAAACTTTCAGGTGAAGCTTCAAAAATTCCGGCGGACCTTGAAGATATAGCGAAGCAGATGCAGGAAGTAGTTACGGATATGCAAACCCAAAAATTGAATGATAATTTAGTACAAAAACAGGAACATATCTTATCAAAAATGCTGGATGCTCAAAAATCGATTAACGACAGGGATTTCGAAAAAAGAAGGGAATCGAAATCAGGGAATGAATTTGTTGAGAAATCACCTCCCGAACTAAACCTTCAAAATCAGCAAAACCCGGATAAGCTTGTAGATGAATTGAACCGCGCAGTACATGAAGGATACACAAAAGATTATGAGGAATTAATAAGGAAATACTTTCAGGAACTGCAAAAAGGCTCAAAAAATTAAATTTTTTATTCTTTCGGGAAATTTGAAATTGATATCATTACAAAAAAGTTTTATTTAAATTCTAATTAGAATATATTTAAACCATAAAAACACGTTAATAGCTAAATTAAATCAATTTTTAGCAGTTCAATTCAAATTATTCATAATATTTGAGATAAAATATATTCAGCTTAAATTATAATTTTTCATGGTCGATCTTCTTATAAACACATTAGATTACATTGTTAAAATAAGCTTAAGCCGAACGGGATATTTATTAAAAGTAAGTGAAGAAGTTGAAGAAATATTATCTCTATCAGGAGAGGAATATGATTTTATCGATAAAATAAATAAATCGATTCAAAGAATTCACATTTCGGGCGGGATAAGGCAAAATGATGGTGATCTTTTTCCGTTTAATAACCTTTCTGAAAACCATATCTTAAAATCTTTTTTCATTCAAAAAATAGTTGAAAACAGATACGATAGTTCTGCGGTTTATCTAATTCTTCTTTCCGAAGAGCAGGATAATTATAACAGCAGTAATTTTAAAAATATTTATTCGTCACTTGAAACATTAAAGAAACAATTGGAAGGCCCTAAGATAGGAAATAATGCTGATAGATTGACTATCGATCCCACTAATCATACCGGTAAATCCATCGTTAAACAGAAATTCCCGCAAACAGAAATCAGCAAAGATTACTTATTTGATTTGCTGGAACTTTCCGGCGATTTATTCTTTATTTTAGATAAAGAAGGCAGCATTCAAAAGGTAAATAAGGCCGGGTATGAATTATTAGAATATGAACCGGGAGAAATGATTGGAAAGCATTTTGTTGATCTCGTCGATCCTTTTGACAGAAAAAGCTTAACATCTTCTTTCGAACAAATTTTAGACTCGGATCATGCACGGCGGTTTGAAATAAAATTAGACGGGAAGTTCGGCAGGTCATTAATTTTCGAAATCTCTGCAAGAAAACTATATTATAACGGCAGTTTTTCAGGCTTATTGGGTATAGGCCAAAATATTTCAGGTACAAAAAAACTTATTAAAGAGATTGATGATTTAAAAAATAAATATCTCGAGACCGAACGTCTACTGAATATCGAACGTTCACGGAAGAAGAAAAATGATTTGTTTTTGGAAGAGCTCGATCAGGTAAAAAGAGAATTTATTTCGAATATTTCACATGAATTCAGAACTCCACTTGCTTCAATCATAGGTTTTTCTGAGGCAATTTCTTCAGATCCCAAAATGCCTGATGAATTAAAAGCCGAATTCAGCAAAGTTATACTGGAGGAAGGGAAAAGGTTAGCAAGGCTTATCAACCAGGTTTTTGAAATTTCCAGGTTGGAAGCCGGTAAAATCCAGTTGGATAAGCAGGCTCTCAATGTTTCGGAATTTATAAATGATTTAGTTTATTCAAATAGAAAGAGGTTCAAAACAAAAAAAATAGAGCTTCATTACGAGCTACCGCAGGAAGAGGTATTTATCGAAGCTGACAGAGAAAAATTAATCCAGGTATTCAACAATCTTTTAAGCTTTTCGCTATTTTTTACACCGGAAGGCGGGCGTGTTTCCATAATAGGGAATAACTTTTTTAATGAATTTGAAGTAATTATTACGGATACAGGTAAAGGTCTCCCTGAGGAAGAAATACCCGACATATTCCAAAATTGTTACAGTACAAGGTCTCATCTTAATAAACCCCCTAGCCTAGAGATTGGCTTAGTTTTTGCTAAAAAGGTAATTGATTTGCATAAAGGAATAATTTCCTTTAAAAGCCAATTAAATAAAGGCAGCAGCTTTATAATAAAGCTGCCCAAAATTGTTAAATAAAAATAAACAACAGGATTTATAGTGAGTAAATTAGTCTTTATTGTGGACGATGAGCCCGCAATCGCAAAACTGTTAACTTATTGGGTGAAAGATAAATGGAATTATGACGTTAGGGTATTTTCCAACGCGGAAGATGCGTTAAGAAATTTAAGCTGCAAACCCGACGTAGTTTTGCTCGACATTATGCTGCCGGGTTTGGACGGAATGGAGACTTTAAAAAGGCTTAAACAGTATGACGAAAACTTGCCTGTAATAATTTTATCTGCCCAGGGCAGCATTGAAGTTGCCGTCGAATCGCTTCGTTTCGGAGCTTTCGATTATTTCCCCAAACCTATCGAACAGCAAAGGCTTGAGCCAGCTATTAAAAATGCGATAAAAAGCTATGATCTTACAAGGGAGATTCAAAACTTAAGAGAAAATGTAAAACGCGAATACAGTTTTGATAATATTATTTCCGCCGACGGAAAAATGCAGGATGTATTCAGGCTCGTTACTAAAGTTTTGAACAACGATATTACCGTTTTAATTTACGGTGAAAGCGGAACGGGAAAAGAACTGATTGCACGGGCAATTCATTATAACGGCAAAAGAAAAGACAAGCCGTTTGTTGTTGTCAATTGTGCGTCTATTCCGCGTGAATTATTGGAAAGTGAATTGTTCGGGCACGAAAAAGGTTCTTTTACCGGAGCTCACCAGAGAAAGCTCGGAAAATTTGAGCTTGCAAATGAAGGTACTATTTTCCTCGATGAGGTTGGTGAATTGGAAATGCTGCTGCAGGCAAAGCTTTTGCGTGTAATTCAGCAGAGAGAATTCGAAAGGGTAGGAGGTACCGAGCTGATTAAATCCGATGTGAGAATTATTTCCGCAACAAACAGGGATTTAAAACAAGCAGTTGAAACCAGAGAATTTAGAGAAGATCTTTACTACCGGTTAAATTCATTCCCGATTTCCATTCCTCCTTTAAGATATCGAAAAGGCGATATTTTAATTATTGCCGAACATTTCTTAAAAACATTAAATTTAAAATTAGGTAAAAACGTAAAAGGCTTTTCAAAACGTGCATTAAAATTAATTTTTGATTATAATTGGCCTGGAAATGTAAGGGAAATGGAAAATACCATAGAAAGATGTATGATTATTTCCGAAAATAACTTTATCGACGTCGAAGATCTTCCGACTCACATTAAAGCATCGGAAAATAATAATCACGTTGAACTCAACGGTGCATTATTCAGCGAAGATTTGATTGTTCCATTTGAAAGAATAAAAGAAGAATCAATCAGGCATGCACTCAAAGTTACAAAAGGCAACATCGTAGAGGCTGCTAAAAAATTGCAGCTCGGCCGTGCAACAATTTACAGGCTGATGGAAAAATACAATATTGAAAATCGTTCTTTTAATTAATAAGCCTATATAATTTTTATCGAGAACAATACATGGATTTCACTAGAGAAGCAAGCGACGACGTATTAATCGAAAATGTTAATCTCAGTAGGGCAACATTGAAAGAAGCTGAGGAATTTAAAAACACGTTAACGCTTGATATACAAGCCGGTTGGCGAAAAGTAATTGTTGATCTCAGCATATGTGAGTTTATTGATTCAACTTTTTTAGGCGCTCTTGTTATTTCATTAAAAAAGATTACATCCTTAGGCGGCGATCTCCGACTTGTCGGTTTTCAACCCGCAGTTCATTCAATGTTCGAATTGACTAGGATGGATAGAGTATTTGATTCGTACAAATCGAAAGACGAGGCGATTCGAAGCTACAATTAATTTGAAGTTTTTACAGGACGCAATTTAACATTTATTCAATTTAAGAATTTTTATACACTGCCGTTCTATTACCGTTGTGTCTGAGCCGGTTTAATAAATATATGATTGAAATAGTTTAAAGCCGAAAAATGGTTTCCAATGAAAAAAAATCCGTTCTAATTGTAGACGACGACATAACCATAAGAAAACTCATTAGCTTTCATTTGAAAAATAATGATTTCATTTCTTACGAAGCCGAAGGCCCTGAGAAGGGCTTTGAAATTTTAAATGAGCATGATATAAATCTCGTCTTGTGTGATGTAACAATGGACGGCATGGATGGATTTACATTTTGCAGGAAAGTCCGGGAAAATCAAGATTACCGTTTTCTGCCTTTTGTATTTGTAACCGCAAAAGGTACTATTGAAGATAGGAACATGGCTTTGGAAGCCGGCGGGGATGATATCATAACAAAACCTTTCGATGTTAATGAACTATTAATCAAAGTTAAATCTTTGCTGCGCCGGACTGATATATACAAAATCTACGGTGTTAAAAATAGCCTTACCCAGTCTTTTAGTTCGGCAAAGACTGAAATATTGCTCGTCGATGATGATCCTATTTTAACTAAACTTTTTCAGCGTAATTTTATCGAAGTCGGTTTTGATTGCAGAGTTGCAATGAATGTCGATGAAGCATTTAGCAAATTAAAAGAAAAATTACCTGATGTTATTATTTCCGATATTATGATGCCGGTTAAAGATGGGATAACTTTTAGAAGAGAATTAATGGAAAGTGAAGAATACCGCAAAATTCCTTTTATCTTTTTAACTTCAAAATCCTCTGAGGCGGATATCTTGGATGGGTATGAACTTGGAATAGCCGATTATGTTGTTAAAAGCTCGGGGCCAAAAATTATTGTGGCGAAAGTTTCATCGCTTATAAAAAGCCTTACAAAAGAACGTTCCAAAATTGTTACCGAGTTAAACGCCGCAGTTAATTCTATGAGAGTAAAAGTGGTCCCTGATACAAGTCCTGAATTTAACGGCTTTGACGTCAGGCAATGGCATAAGCCTTACCAGGGAATTCCCGGAGGAGATTTTATTGACTATTACAAACTGGATGAAAATAACTTGGCTATAGTTATGGGTGATGTAATGGGTAAAAAGTGGGGCGCATGGTATTTTGCATTTGCATATGCCGGTTATGTTAGAAGCTCATTAAGAGGAGTCCTGCAAAATACGGAAGTTTACTCGCCATGTGAAATACTTCAAAAAGTTAATAAATCCGTTTACGAAGATGCTACAGTCGCAGAAGTATTTTCAACTATTTCTATTGTCATTGTGAATAATAAAAATAATATCATCAGGTATGCCGGGGCAGGCGATTTGCCTTTGATATATAAAAATAGTGCTACCGGCGAAGTAAAAAACATTAAGTCCGACGGAACGCTTCTGGGCTTTTCATTAGACGGAAATTATTCGGATAAAAGCGTTCAATTAAACAAAAACGATTTCGTACTGCTGTTAACAGATGGTATAATTGAATCTCGAAATTCGCAAAGAGAAATGTTTGGCTCCCAAAGATTGGCCGGAGTTCTTGGGCAAATGGAAAATACCGAAGATATCGTAGGTTATCTTCAAAATGAAATTAAGGAATTTACACAAGGCAATTTCGAAGACGATATCAGTATAATTTCGGTAAGAGCAAAATAATAAGTTTACGAACTTGCCTGCAGCTTTTCTGTCCTATCCGCAATTTTTAATTGTTCAATCAATTCGTTAAGATCTCCTTCCATAATATTCGACAAATTATACAAAGTAAGCCCTATACGATGATCGGTAACTCTATTTTGAGGATAGTTATAAGTTCTGATTTTGTCGCTTCGATCGCCGCTTCTTACCATTGATTTTCTTTGTGCGGATATTTCTTCATCATGTTCTTTTAATTTTAAATCATATAATCTTGCTCTAAGTACCTTCATCGCTTTCTGCCTGTTTTTAAGCTGTGATCTTTCATCCTGGCATTGAACGACAATTCCCGAAGGAAGGTGAGTTATTCTTACTGCTGTTTCGACTTTATTTACGTTCTGTCCGCCTGCTCCGCCTGATCTAAAAATATCTATTTTAAGATCATTCGGATTTATTTCCACTTGAACTTCCTCTGCTTCGGGTAATACAGCAACCGATGCAGCCGATGTGTGAATTCTTCCACTTGTTTCGGTAACCGGAACGCGCTGAACCCTGTGAACACCGCTTTCATATTTTAATTCGCTGTAAACGTTTTCTCCACTGACGGAAAAAACAACCTCTTTTAATCCGCCTAAACCGGTATCGTTTAAATCAATAATTTCAATTTTCCAATTTTTAATTTCGGCATAACGGGAATACATTCTATACAAATCTCCCGCAAAAAGTGCAGCCTCTTCACCGCCGGTCCCCGCACGAATTTCCATGATGATATCTTTGTTATCATTGGGGTCTTTCGGTAATAGAAGGAATTTCAGCCCTTCCTCTAGTTTTTCTTCCTCCGATTGAAGCCCATCTAATTCCTCTTGTGCAAGTTCTTTCAGCTCTCTGTCGAAATTAGAATTGATAATTTCTTTATTGCCTTCAATATTTTTTAAAATATTCCGGTACTTATCGTACACGGCTACTATTTCCTCAAGCGTTCTTCTTTCTTTGCTCAGATTTATGACTTTATCTTTGTCATTTAAAAATTCTGGGTCGGAAAGCTGCTGATTTATTGAGTCAAATTTTTCTTTTATTTTTTCAAGACGTTCAATCAAGTTCATTATCTTCAGAGTTTATTTATGTTAAAAATAAAAAAGCCATGAGTTAAATTCTAAACCGGCTTTTCAGTTATAATAAGATGTAATTAAAAAATTTAAAAAACAAATATAGGATGTTTTAATAGAGTGATAAAGGGATAAAGTTTTTATAAATTTGAATTTCTTTCGGAAACAAAAAATCAATAAATGCGAAAATTCGAAATCCCGGAACATTACAAAAGTTCAATTATTTCAAAAATAAAAGAGTCCAGGGAAAATGAAGATCCAAGAAAAAGAAATTTTTCCCCGACAATGCTGGACTTCGGAGAAGTCAGGTTTTTTATTGCCAGACATTTTGGGTTTTGTTACGGTGTAGAAAATGCCATTGAAATTGCCTTTAGAACTATTGAATTATACCCCGGTAAAAAAATTTTTCTTCTCAGCGAAATGATACACAATCCCGGTGTAAATGATGATTTGAAAAGCAAGGGAGTTAAATTTTTAACGGATACTTCCGGCAACCATCTCTTGGACTGGAATGAATTGAAGCCTAAAGATATCGTTATTATTCCTGCTTTCGGAACAACCATTGAAATACAGGAATCTCTAAAAAAAATTGGTGTCGATGTTTATAAATTTAACACAACATGTCCTTTTGTAGAAAAAGTTTGGAACCGTTCCGCACAGTTGGGAAAACAAAATTATACAATCGTTATTCACGGAAAGAGTTATCATGAAGAAACAAGAGCTACTTTTTCCCATACGGTTAAAAATTCACCTTCCGTAATTGTTAGAAATTTGGATGAAACAAAAATATTGGGCTCTGCAATTTTAGGTAAAATTACCGCCGGTGAATTTTATTCATATTTTAATGGAAAATTCTCCCAGGATTTTAAAGTTGAAAAAGATCTGCGGAAAATTGGAGTTGTTAATCAAACGACAATGCTTTCAACTGAAACTCAGGAAATTGCAGAATATTTAAAAAATGTTATGATTAGTAAATACGGACTTGAATATTTGAATAATCATTTTGCAGACACGAGAGATACTTTATGTTATGCTACTTACGATAATCAACAGTCGACATTTGAATTGATAAAACAAAAAGCAGATTTAGCGATAATAGTAGGCGGATATAATAGTTCGAATACAAGTCACATTGTCGAACTATGCGAAGAGAAATTGCCTGCATATTTTATTTCTTCGGCGGATAAAATTATCTCTAAAGAAATTATCAAGCATTTCGATATTCATACAAACACTGAGAAACTAACCAAGGATTTTTTACCGGATGTAAAGGTTCCGGTTGATATTCTGATAACCAGCGGTGCTTCCTGCCCTGATGCGGATGTTGAGCGGGTTATGAGAAAAATTTTATCTTTTTATACAAATCTCAAACCGGTTGAAGAAGTATTGGCGAATGCTTTAACATAAATTGGGCTTGATTTATCATATACTTCATAAGTTGTTATTATTAATGAGATTAGGTAATTTTATATTCTTGAATTTAATGAAATAAAATAAAAATGCGAGCAATAATACCTGTCGCCGGGATCGGAACAAGACTAAAACCACATACGTATTCAACACCAAAAGTACTGCTGAATGTAGGCGGAAAACCTATTCTCAGCCACATACTCGATAAGCTGCTTGAGGAAGGAATTAAAAAAGCAACATTTGTAATCGGGCATCTTGGCGATCAAATTGAAAATTATGTTAAGAAAAATTATTCATCCATTAAGTCCGATTTTATTGAACAGGAAACTATGGAAGGCCTCGGTCATGCAATCTACACTTCAATTCCGACTTTTGACGATGATGAGATCTTTATAATTCTCGGCGATACTATCTTCGATGTGAATTTAAAAGATGTTTTGAAGAAGAAGCAGTCATCACTCGGAGTCAAGGAAGTTGAAGATCCACGCAGGTTTGGTGTTGCGGTTATGACAGACGGTTATGTAACAAGGCTTGTTGAAAAGCCGCAAGAACCGGTTTCAAATTTAGCTTTGGTCGGACTCTACTATATTTCCAATTCCGATATTTTGGTAAGCTCTTTGAAAAAATTAGTTGAAAAAGATATTCGCACAAAAGGGGAGCTACAGTTAACCGATGCTTTACAGCTAATGATTGAAGCCGGTGAAAAGATAACAACTTTTCCTGTCGATGGATGGTATGATTGCGGTAAACCTGAAACTCTTCTTTCAACAAATCAGTTTTTATTGGAGAGAAAAAACTTTTCGAAAAATTATGCAAACGTGGTTATAAATAAACCGGTTTTTATTTCAAAAGATGCAGTGATTGAAAATTCGGTTATCGGTCCATATACAACTATTGATGCCGGCTGTTATATATCAAACTGTATTATTAAAAATTCAATAGTCGGTAACAATTCGCAGGTTTCGCAGTCGCTGTTGGAAAACTCAATAATTGGGAATAATTCCATAGTCAAAGGTGTTTTTAAAAGATTGAATTCCGGAGATTCTTCGGAAATAGAATTTTATTAATTTTTATAAATTCTTATGAGGTAAATGTACTTATGTCCTATTTATTTACATCGGAATCGGTTTCCGAAGGTCATCCGGATAAAGTAAGTGATGCAATTTCGGATGGAATACTTGATGCAATAATTAAACAGGATCCTTTTGCAAGGGTTGCCTGCGAAACTTTCGTGACTACTGGCCTGGTGCTTGTAGGCGGCGAAATTACCACAAGCGCTTATATCGAAGTGCCCGATATTGTTAGAAAATTAGTTCATGAAATCGGGTACAATAATGCCGAATATAAATTTGATTCCGAATCATGTTCGGTGCTGAATGCGATTCATTCACAGTCTCCTGATATTGCAATGGGTGTTGATAAAGGTGGTGCCGGTGACCAGGGAATGATGTTCGGCTATGCATGCAACCAAACGCCGGAGCTTATGCCGATGCCGATTATGTATGCTCATAAGTTAGTAAAAAAGCTGGCAGATATTAGAAAAAGAAATAACGGGTTAATGCCGTATCTAAGGCCGGATGCAAAATCGCAGGTTACTATTGAATATGATAATGAAAATAAACCGCTCCGGGTTGAAGCAGTGGTAATATCTACACAGCATGATAAAGACGCGAACCAAAAAAAGATAAAAGAAGATGCTATCAACTATGTGATTAAAGATGTAATCCCTGAAAAATACCTGGATAAAAAGACTAAGATTTTTGTAAATCCAACAGGTAAATTTGAAATCGGCGGGCCTCACGGCGACAGCGGATTAACGGGAAGAAAGATTATTGTCGATACTTACGGTGGCTGGGCGCCACACGGCGGTGGAGCATTTTCCGGGAAAGATCCTTCAAAGGTAGATAGAAGTGCTGCTTATGCTGCAAGGCATATTGCTAAAAATATTGTAGGAGCAAAGCTTGCCAAAGAATGCCTTGTGCAAATAGCCTATGCAATCGGAATTGCAAAACCGGTTTCGATATTTATCGATACAAATGGTACCGGGGCAATTCCAGATATGGAGATTTCAAAAATGATCAATAAAGAAGTTGACCTAACTCCTAAAGGAATAATTGAAAGACTCGATCTTCGAAAACCAATTTACAGGAAAACTTCATCTTACGGACATTTTGGAAGAAAAGAAAAAGGATTTACCTGGGAACAGTTGGATTTAGTCCCGGTGTTTAAAAATTATTTATAAAAAAATATAGGAATAGAAATGAACCAAGTTGCAAGCAAAGATGTTAAAAATCTTAATTACAAAGTAAAAGATATTTCCCTGGCCGATTGGGGAAGAAAAGAAATAAAATTAGCCGAAGCCGAAATGCCCGGCTTAATGGCATTGCGAGAAGAATATAAAGATAAAAAACCTCTAAAAGGTTCAAGAATTGCAGGCTGCCTTCATATGACTATTCAGACTGCAGTTTTGATCGAAACCTTAGTTGAGTTAGGTGCCGATGTTAGATGGTCGTCATGCAATATTTTCTCTACCCAGGATCATGCCGCTGCTGCAATTGCTGCGGCAGGAATACCGGTCTTCGCCTGGAAGGGTGAAACTCTTGAAGAATATGATTGGTGTATCGATCAAACACTATTTTTCGGAGACGATAAGAAACCGTTAACTATGATACTTGATGACGGCGGCGATTTGACAAATACGATTTTAGATAAATATCCCGAATTGGTTGAAAGCGTTAAAGGAATTTCCGAAGAAACTACAACCGGTGTTCATAGATTATATGATAGAATGAATAAAGGTACATTACCAATTCCTGCTTTTAACGTGAATGATTCGGTTACCAAATCAAAATTCGATAATAAGTATGGTTGCAGGGAATCTCTTGTTGATGCAATAAGAAGAGCCACCGATTTAATGTTGGCCGGAAAAACTGCTGTTGTTTGCGGATATGGTGATGTTGGCAAAGGTTCCGCCGAGTCTCTGGCAAAAGCTGGCGTTAGAGTTACAGTTACTGAGGTTGATCCGATTTGTGCTCTTCAGGCAGCAATGAACGGTTTCCAGGTTAAAAAACTCGAAAACGTTGTTGGTGAAGTTGATATTGTTGTTACTGCAACCGGCAATTCTAATATTGTTACCGGCAAGCATTTTAAAAAGATGAAGGATAAAGCCATTGTCTGCAACATCGGCCACTTTGATAATGAAATTGATATGGCATGGTTGATTAAAAATTACGGCAGCACAAGAGATACAATTAAGCCACAGGTAGATAAATATACAATCGACGGAAAAGATATTATTGTTTTGGCTGAAGGCCGTCTAGTTAATCTTGGCTGCGCAATGGGCCATCCGTCTTTCGTTATGTCAAATTCGTTTACGAACCAGGTGCTCGCACAGATTGAGCTATGGACAAACCACGATAAATATAAGAATAAAGTTTATGTTCTGCCAAAACATTTGGATGAAAAAGTAGCACAACTGCACTTGCCAAAATTAGGTGTGGAATTGGAAACTTTGACGCAGGAACAAGCTGATTACATTGGGGTTCCGGTTAATGGACCGTTCAAGCCTGATTATTATAGGTATTAGTTATTATGAGTCAGGAAGTTGAAAATTTCTATTCTCTTGTTCCCAATTGTGATGCGCTCAGAGAGTGGGATAGAAATACTATCATAAACCTACGGAGAAAGAAATAAGGGAATTTTTAAACTTTTGAAAGGAAATTTATAATATATGGAAACGAAATAATTCGATTTTCGACTTTGATTATACTGAAAATAAAATAAAGGTACGCAAAGCTTTAATTGAAAAATTTGGTATCAGAGCTTGATTGAATTTGGGAAGACATTAAATCATATTGATAAATTCTGAGAAAAGGAAAATATTAAATATGCTGTGATAGGCGGAGTAGCTGTTATAACTTACGGATATCAAAGAACTACTAAGAATATAGATGTTACTATTCTTTGTAAGCTGGAAGAAATGAAAGAAATTCACAATAAATTTATTAATGAGTTTACTCCGCTTTTTGATAATTCCTTGGATTTTTTCTCAAAAAATTTCGTGCTTCCTTCTATAGATAAAAAAACCAATTTAAAAATTTATTTCGCCGCTGGGCTTACTATATTTAATGATACAATAATCCAAAGAAGAAAAGGGATAAAATTAGGGGAAGGTGAGTTTTATATTTGTACTTTTAAGGATTTAATTATTTATAAGCTGTTTGCTGGGCGTTACCTGGATTTGGGAGTTGTTCAAATGTTGGTGGAACATAATAAAGGTGCTTTCGACAAAAAATATTTATTCCAAACAGCTGAAAAATTCGGAGAACTTGAAAGGGAAGATATCATGGAAAATTTAAATAAATTTTTAAATCAATAAATCCTTCAAAGCATCTTCCAAATCTTCATATTTGAATTTATAACCACTGTCAATCAGCTTCTTTGGATTCATCTTTATGCTGGCTGTAATCGATTCACTCATTTCACCCAAAATTATTTTTAAAATAAACTTTGAAACTCTAAAATAAGAAGGACGATTTATAATTTTTCCGAATGTTTTAACGAATTGCTTCATTGTGACTAAATCAGGTGCGCATATATTATATATGCCGTAAACTTTTTCATCATCAAGACTTTTCAAATAAATTTTTACAACGTCATTAATATGAACCCAGGGAAACCATTGATTTCCGCTTCCGATATATCCGCCTGCATAATACTTAAACTGACGTTTCATGGTTTTTAGAATTTCCGCATCGAGGCTTAATACAATACCCGATCTCAGAATCACACTCCGCAATCCAACACTTTTAGCATTTATTGCAGCCGATTCCCACTTTTTGCAAACTTCAGCCAAAAAATCATTTCCTGGCATGCTATCTTCATACAATTCCTCATCATCTCTATCTCCATAATATCCCGCAGCAGAAGAGGAAATAAATATTTTCGGTTTATTTGGGACCTTCTCAATTGCATTTATCAGGTTCTTTGTGCTCAATTCCCGGCTTTCAAGAATTGTTTTTTTATATACCGTATTCCATCGATGCGCCTGTAAATTTGCACCTGCAAGATGAATTATCGCATCTTTATTATTTAACAAATATCCCCAATCGCCGGGATAATAATAATTCCATTCAAAGTATTCTTTTGCGCCTGGAATACGCTTCTTTGCTTTTTCAATGTTTGTAGTAAATATTGTAAGTGCGTCTTTCCGTTCAATAAGCGATTTGCACAAATTTCTCCCAATAAGACCGGTTGCACCTGTTATAAGGATTTTTTTTGGCATAAAAATTTA
>CAZKUR010000071.1:0-20339 GCA_964556005.1 uncultured Ignavibacteriaceae bacterium
TCCTGCATAAAAAATCCGGCGGCAGTACCTACGTACATAATTACAGTATCGGGATTTTGAGGATTCATGTATGGTGATTCCATAACCACACCTGTTACTGTAACTGTATCGCCGTTTAATGGTGAGAGGGGGAAATTAAAGTACGATGATAATGAATCGGGATCTATATATTGAATATCTTTAATAGTGACATTTTGTTGAGCAAAGATTCCAACACAAAATGTCACAAGAAACAAAGCTAACAGCTTTATCTTCATGGTTGTTACTCCTTCTTATTTTACTACTAAAAACTTTCCTGTTTTAATATCCCCGGTTTTTAAATCTTTAACAGAGAAAAGATACAATCCTGTAGCGATTGCCTGGTCATTATCGGTAATTAAGTCCCATGGTTCCTCACCACCGGACATAACTTGTTTACCATCGCTAGCATAATTTTGGAACCATCTTAAGTTAGATCCATTACTGCTTTGATTGTGAGTAATTCTTTTAACTACGTCTCCAGCCAATGTATAAATTGTTATCTCGCATTCAGCAGGTAAATTAAAAAAATAAATTTTCCTTAATCTTTCAGAATTTCCATCCCAAACTGCATTACCGTAATAAGGATTCGGGTATACACCGACCTTTGCACTTGGGGCACTTGTCGGTAAAGTACCCGGAATTATTCTCTGGTAATCAACAAGTGGACTCGATTCAAGACTTTCGAGATTATTTGCCGGGTCTCCTTTATCAAAAGCAGTGACAGAAAAAATATACTGCCAGCCGTTTAATAAATTATTTACCTGCATTTTATAATAATATTGATTCGGATCGCCCTCAAATGTAATCGGTGTTTTTAATTCTACTGCGGAAAACCCGGTATTATAACCAACTTTATCTCCGGTGCTGTCAAACTCAGCCATCAGATCAAGCGAATTGAAAATATCCTGCGCACCGGTTAATTCGAAACCGGCTTCGGTTCTATAAACTCTGTAACCCTCAAAATCTTTTATACCTGAAATCGGATCGATAGAATTTTGTGATCGTTTATCCCAATAGATCGAAACGCTCTGATTTCCCGGAATTACTTTTATATTAGGATAAATTGGTGGAGCAGGTAAGATATATCTTGTAATTTTTCCGTTACCGTCAATATCTTCACCGGGATCAAGCTTTCCGTTTCTATTTCTATCTTCGCCGTAATATGCTCTCAATGCCCAGGATGCATTTGAGTATAAATTTAATTTTTGTTCGGGGGTATCATAAGCTGCAGGATCATTACCGTATTTTTTTGCACAGACAATCGCAAAGACCACATTAATCGAATCACCGGGAGCTATATATTTAAATGGGCCAGTAGTAATAAGAACCGAACGGTTTGATGGAGTTTTTAGTGAAGACGGATTAATTCCTTTTTTCCATCTGTTATTACTGCCAAAGTAACCCTGCATTTTTTTGTAACGTTCAATATCATCTTGAGGAGAGAAAAAGTTCGGATCATTAGTATTCCTAAACTGCCAGCTTACAAAATCAACTGATGGCAGAGTATCCTGGCCAACTACAAATAAACTATCAAGTATCGGTGTAGAGCCAAGGTACTGGATTCCGACATAACTATTTGTAAAACCTATATCTCCGGTTGCGTCGAATTCATAAGCTATTCTCATAGAATCACTGTAGCCATCTCCACCTTTATTATAAAAAGATGCGCCTCTCGGAGGTGTTATTTTTGTATTACGAACAACCGCATCTGTCCACAACCCAACATATATGCTATCGATATACTTGTTGGTAACATTTTTAATCGTATAATTCATAATCACAAAAAAGTTAGCAAACGGAAAATTCCATGCATAACTTTCTTGATGAACCGCCAGACCAAGAGGATTATGATTCTCAATAACCTCTCCATTGATGAGTGTTTTATTAGTATCTGTATAATTGGAAACCAAATCCTGGTGAGATACTGCTTTAGGATTATAATATCTTGAGTCTAAAAGTGTTGAACGTTCAACTACCATACTACCAGGAGCATTAGTAAATTCAAATCCACCGCCTCTTGCCGAAACGGAAGCTGCATCAACTGCACCTGTTGTAACATACGGTCCAACTCTTCCGCTTCCCATCGAATCCTGTGCAATATACCCCCCAACCCAAAGGCCGCCGTCAAAAATATGCTCAATTCCGCTGCCTAATGGATATTCGCAGCTTGGCTGCTGCGGCCAAAGAGAAAAGCCGTGACCGTAAGTCCCAAAGTTTGTTACGGTTAAACCGATATTGCCTACATTTGTGTACTTGGAATTATCGTCGTCCAGCTTTTTATTGAATTTATGTTCATCCCCTGATTGAAAAGTGAACGCAAATGTGGAGAGAAGAATTATAAAAAAAAGTAATTTCGATTTCATTAAGAACTAATACTGTATAAATTTTATCGATAAATTATAATTTAATTTTAACTTGTTTTCTAAATCACATTTTTAAAAATATATAGATTAATGAATTAAAAAAAATTAATTAAATTATTTTTATGTTAAGAAAACATTAAAGAATTTTCGTTTAGCGGGAATTTTTTGTGAAATGATTAAAAATAGAAACTATGGCGATAATTTTTCCAAAAAATAATTTAAAAAAATAGTGAAATAAAGAAAACATTAAACCTCCGAGGTTTAGGAAAACCACGGAGGTTTTTCAACATTTAAAATCATATTTATTTTTAATTGTTTTATTGGTTAAGAATTCAATCATAATTTCTCTTGATTGAAAAAAAGATTCTACATATTTAACATCAGTCAAATTTCCATTCCTCACACCCAATAAATCTTTAGCATTGGAAAATTCCCAATCAGTAATCTTCTTGACTAATCTCGCATCAACTGGATTCTCCAGTATATATTTAATAACCCACACAAAATATGATCCAGTTGTAATTTGCTTACTTTTAGTTTTGCTTTCAAATAATGTTCCGCTTCGGTTATATCTTTTATTTATGGATTTCACATAAGAATTTAACGATGTTGAAATAAATACCGAAATAGAAAAATCATCTGTCATTTGTTTTAAGAACATGTGAAAGTGATTTGGCATTAAACAATAAGACAATATTTTAATTTTATATTTGTTGCTGTAGGTTTTCGCTTTCGCTAAAAAATAAAGATAATTTTCTTTTCAAAAAAGATTGGCGCTTTATTAGCCCCTCTATTATAAAGATGATGGAAAGCATCTTTATAATAGTTTTCCCTTTTTCCATACTAACAAATATTTCTGTTATCTAATCCTAAATGTAAAATTAAACCTCCGAGGTTTAGGAAAACCTCGGAGGTTTTTAAAATCAAAATATAGCTCTTGCCTGCTGGTCCGCATGATATGAACTTCTAACAAGAGGTGAAGATTCAACAATTTTAAATCCCATTTTTAATCCCTCTTCCTTGAACATTTTAAAATCATCCAAATTTACAAACCGGTCAACCGGTAAATGTTCTTTTGTCGGCTGAAGATATTGTCCGATTGTTAAAATATCGCAGCCGTGAGTAACCAAATCATTCATTGCAGATAAAACTTCATCGTTAGTTTCACCGATTCCCACCATCATTCCGCTTTTTGTTTTCAATCCTTTTTCTTTAAACCAATGAATTAAATTTAGGCTTCGCTCGTATTTTGCCTGTGGTCTAACAACTGAATATAACCTCGGAATTGTTTCAATATTATGATTTAATATTTCCGGAGGATTTTTCATAATTGTGAAAAATGCTTCTTCCACTCCTCTAAAATCAGGTATAAGAATTTCAACGGTTGTATCCGGCATAGATTCATTTATCAGACAGACTGTCTCTGCAAAAATTGAAGCACCACCGTCTTTCAATTCATCCCTATTAACGGAAGTGATTACGACATGCCTTAAGTTTAATTCTTTTACACTTTCCGCAACTCTTCGAGGTTCATCAAGATCGAGTGCGGAAGGAACTCCCAATTTAACGTTACAGAATCCGCAGCTCCTTGTACACGTATCACCCAAAATCATAAATGTTGCTGTTCTGTGATTCCAGCATTCTGCCATATTAGGACATCTTGCTTCTTCGCAAACCGTATGAAGAGATTGACGCCGCATCAGGTTTTTAAGATCGGTATAGTTTTCTCCTGTAGGCAGTTTTACTTTAAGCCAGGACGGCCTTTTACCCAATGATGTGTTTAATTTTTCTTTTTCTTGTTTATATTCTCTTTGATATGTATTTAATACAGTTTTCATAAAATAGTTTTCTTAACTTTCAGTTAAGGCCAATAAATGCCTGAACAAAAAAAATATAATTTTTAATTAAATGTAATTTTCATCAAAATTTTCAAGTGTATCTTTCATAAATTTAAGAAACTTTCCGCCTAACATTCCATCCACAAGCCTGTGGTCATGCGATAAAGTTAATGCCATAATTGGCTTAATTGCAATTACATCGTTTCCGTCTACCTCAGCAACAACAGGTTTTTTTGTAACTGTTCCAACGCCTAAAATCGCAACCTCGGGTTGATTTATAATAGGTGTTCCGAAAATTGTTCCAAATACTCCGTAGTTAGTGATTGTAAAAGTTCCGTTTGAAATATCATCGGGAGATAATTTTTTATTTCTCGATCTGAATGCCAAATCATTTATCGCTTTTGCCAATCCTGTGAGATTTTTCTCATCAGCAGCTTTGATATTCGGGACTATTAATCCTGTCGGTTCAATTGCTACGGCAATTCCCAAATTAATAAACTTTTTTCTGATGATCATATTGTTTTCAATCGAGGCATTTATCAAAGGAAATTCTTTTAATCCTTTTACACATGCGCTTGCGATAAAAGCCATGTAGGTTAATTTAATTCCCTCACGCTGTTGAAATTCATCTCTATTCTTTTGAATAAAATTATGGATTTTAGTCATGTCCACTTCAAGCATTGCGGAAACATGGACAGAAGTATCTCTCGAAGCGACCATATGCTGCATAATTCGCAGCCGGATATTATCCATCGGGATTCTTTCAACTTCACCGGATGAATATTCAACTTGCTTTGAAGCGGGTTCAAATATGGGTGCAGGTACGGTTTTAGCTTCTTCTTTTTTAGCAGGTTGGGCTTTTCCTTCTTTCCTCTTTTCAATAAAAGATAAGATGTCATTCTTTGTGACTCTCCCATTTAACCCGGAACCTTTAATTGACTTTAATTCATCAAGACTGACTTTTTCTTTATTAGCAATACTTAAAACCAAAGGTGAATAAAATCCGGACAAACCTGTTGATTCCTCATCCGAACGTTCGGCTTTTATATTAGTAAAGTTTTCATGCATTTTTGCCGGTTCTTCTTCCACTTCGAATTCTTTTTTGGGTGCAGTTTCTTTCTGTTCTTTTTTTGGTTCCTCCGATTTTTCAGATAATGGAGTTCCTTTTCCTTCGCCGACAGACAATTTTGCGACAACAGTTCCGACTTCAACTGTTTCCTGCTCGCCGACTAATATTTCCTGCAATGTTCCTTCTTCAGGAGACGGTACTTCGGTATCAACTTTGTCCGTACTAATCTCAAATAAAACTTCATCTTTTTTTACCAGCTCACCGACTTTTTTATGCCATTTAATAATTGTTCCTTCCATTACGGATTCGCCCATCTTCGGCATTGAAACTTCAAGAACATTGACATTTTCTGTATGTTTGGTTTCCAATTGAACCTTCTCATTCATCTCCTCATTCTCAGGAGATTTCTCATCTTCTTTTTCCGGTTCTTCAGTATGTTTTTTTAATTCTTCTTTTTGAGTTTCAGTGCCGTTGTTTTCCGAAAGTTTTGCTACAACAGTTCCTACATCAACAGTATCGCCTTCGTTGTAAAGTATATCCGATAAAATTCCATCGGCGGGAGCAGGAATTTCCGTATCCACTTTATCTGTACTGATTTCAAAAATAACCTCATCTCTTTTTACATTATCGCCTTTTTTCTTATGCCACTTTATAATGGTACCTTCACTTACGCTTTCGCCCATTTTGGGCATTACGATATCCATTTTAAACTCCTTTTTCTTTCATAGCCAAAGGCCAAGGCTAAGACGAAGAAAATATCCAGCCAAAGTCTTTATCTCATATAATTATTTATTTTCTAACGATATTATTAACGAAGTTAATTCCTTAATTATTTTTTTAAAATTCTAATAATTCTTTAATGCCATTATAAACTTTTTTCCTATTAGGTAAAACAGCGTCTTCTAAAATCGGCGAATAAGGAATATGTGAATCAAGTCCGGCAATTCTTTTTACAGGGCCGTCTAAAAATTGAAAACAACTATCTGATATTCTCGATGCAATTTCCGCTCCGAATCCTGCTGTTAAAGTATCTTCATGAATAACTACTACTTTATTTGTTTTCTTAACGGAATTAAAAATCGTTTCCTCATCAAGAGGGACTAATGTTCTTATATCTATAAGTTCTATAGACGCGCCGGTTTCATCTTCCAATTTTTTTGCAGCAAGCAATGCATCCCAAACAGATAAACCGTAACTAACAACAGTAAGATCATTTCCTTCATTAACTATTTTTGCTTTTCCGAAAGGCACTAAATAATCTTTCCCGGGTTCAGGGCTAATAGCTGAACTCTGGCGGTACAATCCTTTATGTTCGCAGAATAAAACAGGATCATTTATCCTGCAGGCTGTTTTGAGCAATCCTTTTGCGTCGGCAGCGTTTGATGGAAAAGCAATATAAATTCCCGGCACATGTGCAAAAATCGATTCGATTGATTGGCTATGATATAAACCGCCGTGAATGTACCCGCCGACTGCTACTCTTATTACAACAGGCGCATTCCAATGATTATTTGAACGATAACGCATTGTAGCAACTTCACTTTTTATCTGCATGAATCCCGGCCAGATATAATCACCGAACTGGATTTCTACTACAGGCTTCAACCCGTACAAGCTCATCCCGACTGAAACTCCCATAATGCTTGCTTCAGCCAACGGTGAATTGAATGCTCTGTCCTCTCCGAATTTGGTTGTCAAGCCTTTTGTTGCCGTAAAGACTCCTCCTTTTTTATCGGCAATGTCCTCTCCGAAAACATACATTTTATCGTTTCTTTCCATCTCCTCATGCAGTGCATGATTTATTGCATCCACCATAACAATTTTATCGCCTTCAGGTTCAACTTTTCCATATTCCAATGATTCTTTTAAACCACTCTCATCAAAGACATAATTAACTGCTGTCGCCGGATCTGGATCCGCGGATTTTATCGCTTCATCAGATGCTGCATTTATTTCCTCTGTAACTTCTTTCCTTAATTTTTCGATTTCTTCCTTCTTAAGAATTTCTTCCTCAATTAATCTATTTGACAATTTTTCTATCGGGCAATTTTTTAAATCTTCTTTCAGTTCTTTTTCGGTTCTGTATTTTTTTTGGTCATCGGAAGAAGAATGAGATAGAAGCCTCACAACGTCGGCTTCAATTAAAGCCGGTCCATTACCCTTCTTGATATAATCAACAGCTTCTTTGACAGTTTGATAGCATACATAGAAATCAGTGCCGTCAATTTGAGCACGGTGAAGGTTGGAGTAACCTGCCATCATTGCTGATATAGAATTGCCTTTGCCACCGCTTTGCAGTTCAACAGGGACAGAGATTGCATATTTATTATTTTCAACAACGAAAAGAACCGGCAGCTTTTCTCTGCTTGCCCAATTCACGGCCTCATGAAATTCACCCTGGCTAGTAGTTCCTTCACCGCTGCTAACATAAGAAATTACCTTATCTCCTCTTTTAACTGCAGCTAAAGCAACACCAACAGCCTGTAAGAATTGAGTACCTGTAGGACTTGATTGTGAAGGCAAATTTATATCCTGATGTCCCCAATGTTCCGGAAGCTGTCTTGCACCACTTGCCGGGTCGTCTGCCTTTGCAAAGCATTCAAGAAAAAATTCTTTTGGAGTAACTCCGGCAGATAAGACAACCGCAAGATCACGGTAATATGGAAATAACCAATCTTTTTTAGGATTTAATATATTTCCGACAGCCGTTTGAATAGCTTCCTGGCCGGAGCCTGCGATATGAAAAAAAGTTTTTCCCTGCCTGAGTAAATTCATAGCTTTATTATCAATTCCTCTGGCAAGAAGCATTGTTCTTAAAATTTTTACGATTTGATCTTTATTGAGACCGGTATCGGATAATTTTAATTTACCTTGACTGTTGCTCTTTCCGTTAGAAGATGATTTTTTATTATTACTTTTCTTAGTTATTGAATTATTCTTTAAGCTTCTTTTGGCCATTCTTAACCTTTCGAAATTAACTGTTTTCCCTGAATTTCTAAAAAGATATTTTCTCTTTTTTCAAAAGCAATATTTGTATAATTAAAGACGCTGGTAAAATTCTTCAAGATTTTCTCTTTAACTTCTATTATATCTAAATCTCTACCTAACTCCTGCTTTAATGAAGTTACCTTCTTATCGGAAATTCCACATGGAATTATTCCTTTGAAAAATGATAAATCGGTATTTATATTAAAAGCAAAACCATGCATCGTGATCCATCTGCTTATTTTAATTCCTATGGCTGCAATTTTTCGATCTTCAATCCAGACACCGGTGTACTTGGGGATCCTGCCGGCAGAAATTCCATAATCCATGCAGGTAAGAATTATAACTTCTTCCAATGCTCTTAAATATTTATGTGTGTCCGGTGCCCAATTATTGAGATTTATAATCGGATAGCCGACTATTTGTCCCGGCCCGTGATAAGTAATGTCGCCACCTCGATCAATATCATAAACTGAAATTTTATTCTCTATTAAATAATTTTCCGAACCGATTAAATGTTTTCTGTTTGCGACCTTTCCAAGCGTATAAGTATGAGGATGTTCAAGCAAATAAAGAACATCGTCATTCAACTGACCATCAGCCTTTTTGTCCAGGGTTTCCTGCTGAAGCTGCCAGGCTTCTTTATAATCAATCAAATTTAAATCGCAATAAACTAATTTTCTCATTATAGGCTAATTATATAATTTTACTTTTAATGAATGATAGTACAATTATATAATTATCAATCGCTTCGAGTATTTTTGCATGACTGCATGGTTGTATGTCGTGAAGTTCATGCATCCTAAATATGTATCGCTTCATTGTAAACTGCTCCTGCTGCTTCCATGATGGATTCGGATAAAGTCGGATGAGCATGTACTGTTTTCATAATTGTTTCTGCAGTTGCTTCAATTGATTTTGCTAAACCGATTTCAGCAATTAATTCTGTAGCTTCCGCACCGATTATATGTACACCAAGAATTTCACCGTATTTAGCATCTACAACATATTTAACAAATCCATCTCTCTCGCCAATGGCAAAAGCTTTACCGCTTGCCATAAAAGGAAACTTTCCTATTTTTACTTCATAACCGGCTTCCTTTGCTTTATCTTCAGTCAATCCGACACTCGCAACCTGAGGCTGACAGTATGTACATCCCGGAATATTTTCGTAAATTATTTTCGGAGGATTCAGTCCTTTTATTTTTTCAACACAATGAATTCCTTCCGCGGATGCAACATGCGCTAACCAGGGTGGTCCGATAACATCGCCTACTGCAAAAATATTTTTAACGTTTGTTTCATAATTATCTTTATTGACTTTAATGCTGTTCTTGAAAATTTCCACACCTAATTCTTCGAGGCCAAATCCTTCTACATTTCCAACAACACCTATTGCATTCAACGCTTTATCGGCAGTAACTTCTTTTTTCTCACCGTTAACAGTAAAGACAACATTAATTTTTTTTCCTTTTACTTTCGCACTTTCAACTTTAGCACCTGTATATATTTCCATGCCTTTCTTTTTGAAAATTTTCTCAAGAGCATTACTTACTTCCTTATCCTCTACAGGCAGAATTCTGTCAAGCATTTCTAATACGGTAACTTTAGTTCCAAAGACATGATAGAAATAAGCAAACTCAATTCCGATAGCTCCGGCACCGATTACCACAAGCTCTTCCGGCTGTTTGTCGAGACTCATTGCCTCAGTGCTTGTAATAATCATTTTCTTATCGACAGGGATTGAATCCACCATCCGTGGTCTTGCACCTGTTGCAACGATTATTTTATCAGCCGTGATTGAATCGATTTTTTTATTATCGTTATCGAAAATATCTAATTGATTTTTGGAAATGAATTTACCATATCCTCGAATCCTCTCGATTTTATTTTTTTTAATTAAAATCTCAACGTTCTTTGTAATTCTATCCGAAACATTCCGGCTTCGTTTAATTATTTTATTAAAATCAAAGCTTAATTCTTTAACCTTAATCCCGAAATCATCTCCCTGGTTTTTAATGACGTCAAATATTTCGGCATTCCGCAGCAAAGATTTGGTAGGAATACAGCCCCAATTAAGGCATACTCCGCCTAAATTATCCTTATCAATAACTACTGTTTTTATGCCAAGCTGGGCAGCGCGTATCGCGGCAACATAACCGCCAGGACCACCTCCTAAAACGGCTAATTCATAATTTTTTGCCATAAAATTTTAATAGACCTTTTGAATTTTTAGGATTTTAAATATAATTAAGATAGCCGTGAAATGAAAACAATCAGCACATTGATTGATATAGATTAAACTAAATTTCCGTTTATTTATTTATTAAAATCACGGTATAAAGATCTCGTTAAAATCATTGCATCCGTACAGCATTTATGTTTTACTTTTTAAATTATACCATTTATTTTTCTTAAAATGAATGTGAGAATAAACACTACCATTCTTCCATTTTAAATTTCAAATATGATAATGATTCATTTCACGATAACTAAAAATTTTTTTAATTATAATTTGCATTATCAATTTAATTGAGAATATAAATTGGATTAAGCACCTTCTACTTAATCCTTTATATTACTATTGAACAATCATTTCTAATCAAAATATTTTTCTAAGGGTTTTATTAAATGATTTACACAAACATCCGGAGGGATAAAACTAAATGATGCCGAAAGAATTTGATGCTTCCACCTTCGCCGATAATTTGAACAGCGATAAGGATGGAGTTTTAATTGATGTAAGAACACCAATGGAATTTAACCAGGGACATATCCCTCATTCATTATTAATCGATATTTACAACTCAAAATTCACTGATGAAGTTAGAAAGTTAGATAGAAATAAAAACTATTACCTTTACTGCCATAGCGGAAACAGGAGTTTTCATGCAGGTAAGTTTATGCTGTCGATTGGCTTTAAGAATGTTTACCATCTTAAACCGGGAATAATCGGCTGGTACGGCCCAATTGAAAAAGCTTCAAGCAGCTTAGTACAAAAGTAAAAAAGCATTAGAAAAAAGCCCTTACTTCAGCTCGAGCAGTATGAATTACTTTTCCTCCGCCTTGTACTCTTCCGTTATAACTTACTGAAGATTGCAGGTTCGCTGCAAGTTTATAATCGAAATTCAATTGCCATAAATAATTTTTCCCTAAAGAATTCCCTTCCAATAATTCAAAGGGAATTTCATTAGTGCTTGTGTTTGCAATAAGTTCATCTCTTTCAATCTGGAAATTCAATCGTCCATTTCCGACGAACGATAAATTTACAGTTATGGTCTGAGCATTCTTATTTATAATTGTAGGCACTTGGGGATAAGAATCCTGGCTTTTTGCCACTTCAATTTTGAAATCGATTTCGACATTATTTGCAGGCTGGTATGAAAAATCTGTTATGACAGAATTGCCTCCAATCAGCCTGTTTCTGTTTGAGTTTGCTGGGCCTAATGATTGATCATCGGAAGCAGTAATATCAGTTTGGTTGCTGACTTCTTTTATCATCCTGAATTTTATTCTTACACTTCTTTCGCGGTTATATGATCGAAAGACACCGTCGCTGTACTGGTCAAGGCTTTTAGTCTGTGCATATCTAAAACGCAAAGAAAATTCCGGGTCGTTTTCAAACAGGTAAATATCCTGCTGAATAAAATTTGAGCCGTGAATTGTATTTTCAGGATCCTGGAATGCAGCGAAATCAAGTAAATAAATTTTCTTATAATCCATCTCCCTGGTATTTTCTTCTACACGCCAGGAAGTTTCGGTTGAAAGCGGCTGAAATAAAAAACCGACTATACTATGTTTATCAAAAATATCAGCGTATTCAACTTTCCATCGAGTGCTTGTTTGAAGATTTATTACAGGATATAATTGATCCGTCGGTACGGTTAACTGAACATAATCGCCGTCATAAATTGTCGGTGCAAATTCATTCTCATCTGCGATTCCGTTATTATTAAGATCACCAAGATATTTATAATTGCCTGTCCCCTGTGCTACTTTAACAAATACTTTCTGAAGCTTTGCCGTCTTTTGAGTCTGAACTTCATAATAAAAGTTGCCATTTAAAATGGGATCCCAGAATCTAAAATTAGATTGAGACCTAACAAGAATCGTTTCGTTATCGAGGTTTCCTAATTTTTTAAATGTATCTGTATAACTCTTTTTCCTGTAAGTAATGTTTAACGTAGTATTAACTTCCCTAATTCCACTGTAATTTAAAGTATAAAACTGTGCAATAGATTTTGCCTGCTTTGCCATGAGGCCGTTCAGAGGCAAAAAGTCGTTTCGTATGGAATATTTTGTTGTGAGTTTAAACCCGTGAAAATCGGTCAATTCAATAAAAGGATCATATTCGCTGTACTTTAAGCTGCTGATTAATAGAGAATCAGATGGAAACTTCTTATCTTTTTTATCTTCGGCCAAATAGTCGATACCGGGCCTAAGTTTCCAAATCTTATAAGAAACGCTCCCGGTTTGTCTCAGCCAATAACTGCTTATATCGATGTTCTTCGAGTTTACATAATCAAGATTATAGCTGACATCAATTTTATCATTTGTAAAATGAAGAGTATTGTCGTATCGGTTGGAGTTAAAATTATCTCCATGTTTTACGAAACCGAAAGTGGAATTTATGTTTAATTCATCAACAGGAATTAATGTAAGCCCGATTTCTCTAAGTGTTTCGGATTCGGATTGAACATTAGTACCGATATTGTAATACCTATCGAACTCAACATTATCGAAACGGTCTATCGAGGTGAATCGGTCCTGAACAAACCTGTCTTTATAAGACAGGCCTACTTTACCTAGACTAACACTTCCCAACTTCAATTTTTGCGGGACAAGATTAAAATGAATGTTCCTTGCATAACCATAATTATTCTGATCGTCGAGGGACGAAAAACGGTTTTGATCCCACAGACTTCCGGCGTATTCGAGATCAAGTGTAACACCTTTATAAGGCGCAAGATTTAAAACCAAATTTCCCAGCTGTTTCAATTCAGGAAGCGGAAGTAAAATTTCCGGCAGGTAGTTTCCTTTTCCTATCCCGGCAAAAGAATAAACGCCAAGGCTTTGTCTAAAATAATCGCCTTGGTTGTCGCCGACAAAGCTGAATGAAACATTATACTTAGAAGATGAATCGCCGGGTGCATATTTATAATATGAAAAAGCTTTCCCGTCAATCAAGGTATCAACTTTTGTATAAATCCCTATTATTCTTCCGAGTGAATCCGGCTGCGCTAACATAACACCGGATTTTACAGCTTTAAGCCTGTTGTCTCCTGCTTTGGCTAAAATTGCTTTATCGGAATTGGATAAAGTGATATCAATAGGTGAGTCCTGGTTATCTCCTTCCCTTATGTATTGAAATTTAAGATTGACTTTGTCGTCAAAATATCCCGATTGAATTCCCGTACCGAAAAAATTTCTTGAATATCTATTATCGGAATATTCGAAATCAACGGTAATTCTGCTTGCGGAAGTTATCAGCCTGTTTGGAGTAAATGTTATAGTTGCATTGGAGTATTCTATTGTATAATCATTGTTTTCTCCTCTTTTCATTTCAATTCCGTCGACATATACTTTTTCGGTCCCTGCAATTACAATAATATCCGGTTCGCTGTTTGAACCCGTTAACTGGTAAGGCCCCTGAACGCCGTCTGATCCGTTAAATTGATTAGTATTAAATTTTCCGCGTGCGCTTGCGAAAGCAACATAACCTTGGTAACCGCCATAATTAAATTCACCTAAAAGTCCCTGCAATTTTCTGCTTACATTTCCAAACTCGCCAAATTTTTCATTTAAAACATAATCTCCGAAAGTTCCCGTAGCATACGGATGTTTTATTTGAATAAATACTTTATCGAGTTCCTGTAATTTTTCAGTATTTCCCTCTGGCTGAATGGGTGTATTTTCATCAGTCAATGCTGCAACAACCTCGATATCTTTAGAGAGCTTACCTGAAAGCTGCAGCCTTAAACCGCTGTTTAATGAAAAATCCTTATTGGTTCCAACGGTAAATCCGCGTACAATGGTTCCGCTTTTTTGCACATTGCTGCCGAAGATATCTTCTGCTGAGAACCCGGAACTTTCGCTTTGTAAAGTTTGAACAGTATCCCCCAATTCTTTGTTATAAACGGTAACCAGTTTTCTTTTTTTGTATTCCTTTTGAAGGGCAAGATCAATAGTTTTATAAGTAACAAAAAGTGTATCGAAAAGCGAATACCTCAACGAATCGGATAACTTAAATGTTCCGGTAGTATATGAAAATTTATAATCCTGTTTTTTTAATTCATGCCCTCTTAAAACAATTATCTCACTGAAAGGAACAACCGAAACTTGTGAGACCGAATATTGATTCACAAAATTTATTGAAATCGTATCCGTAACAACAGATGAATAATACTTAATTTGCGCAAAAGCGGCAGCCTGCACGAAAAAAAGAATTAGAAATATATAAAAAGACTTTATCTTGAATCCCAAATGCTGAAAATCAATTTGTGAACATGAAATCTACCTTTCAGCAGTACCTTTATCAAGTCTATATTGTTAGAATCATAAAAAAATGCATTAAATTTTAATTTTTAATTTTAGACTTAAATTGGGGAGTGAAGAACTAAAACCTGTCCTTGATAATTGAATGCAGGGAGATTGAAAAATTAAATTAGTAAAATTAAAAGAGGCGCCTTGCAGCGCCTCTTTAGTCGAAGGCAGGAGAGAGAGAAAATTCTTCGAAATAAATAACATCAATAATTTTTGAACTTGCGGAAATTTTAAGAATCTCTTTAAATTAAGATCAAAATAAATTGATTTGATAATTAATCGACTAACCAAAAATAAGATTATTGTATTAAGAGAATGTTAAGTAAGTGTTAAGATTGATTTAAGAATTATGAATTAATAAATAGCTTCTCTTATTTTAGCACTGATGTAATCCATCACCCAAACAACAAACGCTATCATTAAAACAATCAAACCCACTTCATGCCATTTTGCAAGGCCCTGGTATTGCATCAATAATGTTCCTATGCCTCCGCCGCCCACAAGACCAATTACCGTAGCCATCCTTACGTTAATATCCCACCTGTATATTGTAAAAGAAAGAAACGGCAATATAATTTGAGGTACAACGGCATACCAAACCACCTGAACCTTTTTTGCACCGGTTGCCGAAATTGCCTCGACGGGGCCTTGCTCAATCCCTTCTATTGCCTCCGAGTAAAGCTTTGCATTTGATGCAATTGTATGAACCAGTAATGCAACCATTCCGGCAAATGGCCCTATACCGACCCAAACTGAAAAAATAATAGCCCAAATTAACGGTTCAATTGATCTGACAAAATTTAAAATAATTCTTAGGACATAATAAATTGCAAAGGAAACTTTGTTTTCTTTCATTAAATTTCGCGCAGTGAAAAAGCTAAGAAACAATGTTGGCGGAATTGAAATTAAGGTAGCAAGAAGTGCTATATAAATTGTCTCGATGATGGCAAAAAGACAATCGTTAAAAATTCCCATTTGCGGCTGAAATAAAGCGCCGAAAATTCTTTCGGCCCCATGAATTCCTTCACTGCTGAATAAATCGACAAGAGAAATTTTAGTAACTATCCAGCCGGCAATAAACGTAATATTGAATAAAAACCATCCGAAAATTTCGACAGTCCATTTTGTAACATTATTATCTTTAGCAATTCCAAGCAGCTTACATGATATCGATGTTCTCGTAAGCGCCCATAAAATTCCAGCGGCAATGCTGATTAAAAAAATAATACTAATTTCCGACCAAGAAAAAGGCAATTCCCTCATTTGCAAAATGAATTTATAATAAATTGCCCGCTGCACCACAAGAATGCTGTAAAATACCAAGAAGATGTCGAGCATAGCAGCTTTAACAAGATTAAACTTGTCTTCCCTTTTTTTATTTTCAGCAATAATAGTATGCGGTGACATTTCAAGTTCAGGATTGGTTATCATCTAATTTCCACCTCTTCGGCTTCCTCTCCGTATATTTTTTTGAACCAGGCTTCGTCTATATCGCCGGGCAATCCCTGATATACAATTTCGCCTGCTTTCAATGCAATAACTCTTGTTGCATATCTTCTTACCAAACTTAAGAAGTGAAGATTACATATTACAGTTGTTCCGAGATTTTTATTTATTTTTTCAAAATACTGCATTATCGAATTTGAAGTGGCAGGATCCAGTGAGGCTACCGGTTCATCGGCTAATAATAATTTTGGACTTTGCATTAAGCTTCGAGCGATTGCAACTCTCTGCTGCTGCCCCCCGCTTAATGAATCGGCTCTAATTTTTGCTTTTTCACTGATACCGACTGTTTCAAGATTTTTCAGAGCTTCGTTGATAACTTCGTCTGAAAATCTTCCAATTAAGGAATCAAAAGTTCCGAGAGAACCTAATTTTCCGGCTAATACATTTATCAAAACAGATCTTCTTTTGATAAGGTTAAACTGCTGAAAAACCATGCCGATTCGTGATTTCATCAAACGCAGTTGTTCGCCTTTTATGTGTGTAATATCCTTTCCCAAAAATTCTATCTTTCCTGATGTAGGTTCTATTAAACGGTTAATACATCTGAGCAATGTAGATTTACCGGAACCGCTTAAACCAATAACAACTAAAAATTCTCTTTCTTCAACTTCAAAGCTGACGCCTTTTAAAGCATGAGTTCCGTTTTTATAAATTTTGTGCAGGTTTTGTACTTTTAGAATCATTTACCCTTTACCAGGTTTTCGAATGAAATATTTTGTTCTCTCAAAAGTTTCCGGAGGCTATCATAATCGCTGTCTTTTGTACGAATAAGGCCGGTAATATCGTAAATATCGAATAATGCTTTTTTCCCTTCTTTTGTCTTTACGAATTTGAGAAGAGCATCTATTATTTTCTCTTTCATACCTTCTTTCATACTTTTCCTAAACACCCACGGATCGTTCGGAATATCCTGTGTGAAACCTATTATTTTAACTTTTTTTGCAACATCGGGGAATTGCTTTTCAACTCGCATCCTTGCGTCCATAATATCACCGGTTGCCGAATCCGGAGGTGCATAGTATGTAGCTCCAGCGTCAACCTGTCCTTGATAAACCATTGTTACAACGTTATCATGCCTCATTGCAAAAACCGTTTCGCTCGGCTTAATTCCCATTTTGTCGAGCATTGCTTTCGGCAGAATGTAACCGGAAGTTGAAGAAGGATCGACATAAGCCATTTTTTTGTCGTTAATATCCTGAATTGAATTTATTCCCGAACCATATCTGGCAATAAATTGACCTTTATAGCTTGTCTGATTGCCTTCACGAACAATTCTTAATCTTGCTTCAGCTCCGTATTTGGCATTTGCCATTAGATAAGAAAAAGTGTTTATGCTGGCAATATCGGCTTTCCCGGTGCCGAAAGCTTCAACTACTGCAATAAAGCTGGCCGGAATTGCGGTTATGAAATAATAACCCGTTTCTTTTTCTAAAAAATCCACTAACGGTTTTACATTGGTTGAAATTCTTTTGGCATCTACAGAAGGAGTAAAAAATATTTTGATGGGATTTGATCTTGTACCTAACGCTCCTTCATTCATTTTCCTCATAGAGGTTATTAAAATAAACAAGAACAAAGGCAAAAGGTAGAAGAAATATTTTAAAAATTTCATTTATTTGTATGAAATTGAATACAGGTAATTTGTTAAAACTTTGAAATTAAAAATAAAAACTTTTGATAAATTATTTGTAAAATTAATGTTAATTCTTTGGCTAAAAAAATTATGCTTGAAAAATTAAATAATTCCGATAATGTATTTAAAACCACAGTTATGGCGGCAAATGGTTTAAATATTAGCTAAATAACACCTGCAAGATATTTTTTTTAGTATTTTTATAAAGTTTTAGCAGTTAATATAATAACCCGGCGTTTTCAAGTTAAGGGTTATAAATATTATAATTTTAAGAGAGTAGATGACTTATTGTATTAGGTGTAAAAGAATATGATAATATATTAGTATTTGGTCATCTACTCTCTATTTTTTTAAAAATTTTTAACAGCAAAGGTTTTGTATACAATTATTAAAATAAATTTCAAAAAATCATGAATCTTTCAAACATTAAAATATTGATAGTCGAAGATGAATTGCTTTTTGCAAAAGATCTCCGAAATCAATTAACGGACAAAGGTTACACTGTTTCTGATATTGCAACTAACGGCCTCGATGCAATAATAAAAGCCGAAAGTCAAAATGTTAACCTTATTTTAATGGATATAAGGTTAAAAGGGAAATTAGATGGGATAGACACAGGAAAACTGCTGAAGCAAAAAATCGACATACCGATTATTTACATCACTGCACTTACAGACGAAAAAACAAAAGCATCTGCAAATGATATTCATCCGCTCGCATTTATAACAAAACCATTTGATGAAGTACAGCTTGAAAATGCAATAGAAAAATTAATAACGCATGAAAATAGCAACTAAAGACAGGAGTTTCCTCTTATAAGCAGATGAACAAGTGCGGGATAAACAATTTTATTAAAAATCCGATAAAAAATATTTATACGTTGGATCCTTAACTTTTTTCAAATAAAAATCAGCTTTTCTAAAATCACCTCTTAAAGTGTAAAGCCGATAAAGATCTGCATTTATCCTATCCATTTTTTTCTCAATCAAGTACTCATCTCTATCCCTGATTGATTTAGTAGGATGAAAAGCATTCAATAATTCCAACTCCCGCTTAGTTATATTATGATCAAATATAGTATCCAAAACAAACCTCTCCTTTGATTAAAAATTTATTCAAAAATTATTGTAGCGGGAAATAAATTTTTTCTCAAAATTTATATTTTGTTCGTTGAGGCAAATATACTAAATTTGAAATAAAGATGTTCCAACCCATTATTATGTAAATGTTAATTTTTGATTTATCTCATTCTACCAAAAAAACCTATATGGGGGAAAATCACTAAAAAATTTTCAAAAAATAACAGCATTTTCCAAATCTATTTAATGTAATAAATGTTATCTTTTTCATTTACATCTGGAATTTGATTATTTCCCAAATCAATTTTCGCTGCAGGAGAACTTAATTTCTTATTTATGGTCACTGAATTTTCTCCTTTCTGCCAAACCGATGCATTTTTCAATATTTCAGTAACTTTGCCGTTTACAGAAGTAATTTTCAAATCGACAGGCACAGGCAAAGTACCGATTTTTTGCACCACAATTGTGACATCATTTCCATTATTCTTTGCACTTTTTATTCCAAGATCCGGATATCCTTTATTAAAGAACCACGGCTGCCAAAACCAATTTAAATCTTCCCCGCTTGATTTATTGAAAACGTTAAAGAAATCGTACGGAATAGGATGTTTACCGTGCCATTGTTTAATGTATTCACGAAATGCTTTATCAAATTTTTCTTTACCTATTGCATTTCGAAGAAAATCATAAGCAAGTCCCGGCCTTATGTAAGATGCAACTCTGTATGATTGATATTTTAACAGAACCGACGGAATTATCATCGGCATTTCGGTTTCTTCACCTGCAAATTTTGAAAATGCTTCTGCATTTCTTGCCCGCGGGTCATAGCCGGGAGCTAATTCGGATTGAAGATCAAAAGGAATAAAGGTTGCCATTCCCTCATCCATCCATGCATATTTTCTTTCATTTGTTCCCATGTAAAATGGAAAGTATTCATGACTGATTTCATGAGAAGTTACATGAACCGTTGCATAATTTCCATCAAATGATCCATCATTCACCATCATCGGGAATTCCATTCCGCCACCGCCATTGAAAACAGTTAAACTCGGATAAGGGAATGGAACTCCGGGCAAAACATTTGAATAATAATCAATTGACTTTCTTGCAATCAAATCAACCCCGTAAAAATCTTTTGATGATTCGTTATATGCGGCCGCAATATAAGTTCTTCTACCGGTAGTTTTATCTACAGTTAATCCGACTGCATCCCACAAATAATGATCGCTCATCGCAAAAACGAAATCGGTCACTTGATCGGCTTTATAATGCCAGACATTTTCTTTTTTATTTGAGTTAAAA
>CAZKUR010000072.1:0-19868 GCA_964556005.1 uncultured Ignavibacteriaceae bacterium
AATTAATTTTGAACTGTTGAAAACGGCCTTTCTAATTTTCTTTTTGAAAAAAGAGGAATGATCTAAAATGCAATTATCAAAATTAACGGAGAATCCGAAATCGTTGCAGTCTTCAAAACGAACACCTAATACTTTGCAGTTAGTGAATTGTACACCGTTGAATGTTGTACCGGAAACTTTGACGATGCTTAAATTACATTCAACGAAATTACAATCTATAAATACAATTTCGGAGATATCCGAATTGTAAAAGCTGCAATTTGTGAATGTGCAATTTTCGTACTCGCCTTTTTTTAAAAGACTTTTTTCAAAATTCTTTTTTTTAAAATTCTTATCGGAAATGTATAAGCTTTCCATAATTTTTTTTATTAAACTGTTTTAAATTTTTTATAATCTTAAGTGATGCTTTAAAGTATATCAAGGATTAAGTTTTTCTTTTGCCTGTTTAACATAAACCGAACCCAAATCAACATTTTGCCTTAGAATCAAATTTAGCTGTCCCGTATGATGCTGAACATGACGCATATTATACAGAATCAATTCAATAATAGGAAGATCAATCGAACCAAACTTATAGTGTTGATTAGCTTTCTCGTCTGTTAAATTTTTTATGGCTGTTTTGCATTTATTGCGGCAATGTTTGCAATAACTTTTCAATTCATCTTTTGTATAAACGCGTTCAGGGAGAATACCTTCCGGGTCAAGTTCCGAAAGCCCAAATGGAGACGGAGGGTTGTAATTATCGGGCGATTCGGATAAATAAAAATCTAGGAAGAAAAGAGTATGAAATGCAATGTACCAAAAATCTTGAAATTTTGAATTGGTACTCCAAACATCTTCCGGACATGATAATAAAGCATTTTCAAGCATTTCAATTGAAGCGCCTAATTGGGACCATATAATTTTTTTCAGCGAATTTTCCAATTTATCCTCCGGCTTAATAATTAAAAGTATTTCGATTTATAGACAAGGGTTTTTTTACCCATTATTAATTTATTACAAGGTAAATCCTCTTCCAAGAGTTAAGCAAAATAGAATAAATAAAATAGCAACTGCCAAATTGAAGGAAAAAGAGTTTGATTTAATTTTGTAAGAATCAACTTTTATTCTGTCTTTAGGGCTTACGGAAATAACAGGTATTGAAGCTAATATTTCTAATAATCCGTGTAGTGCAGTCATCTCTTTAAAGGTTATAAAAAAATCCTCCAACGGCGGCTGATATTGTAGCAGCAAAATATTAATAGCAAATAGATTGCCTTAATGGAAATTCGAGAATAATTAAATTGAATTTCCTAAATTCTACTCTGTTCAGCTTAATAAAAATATAATACGCTGTGATACCAACAATTAAAAGGAGTATTTTACCAAACATTTTGTTATTTATTTTCCAGGCCTATTACTTTTCCATGTATTATCCAAACATATTTTAATTCCCCGAAATACAGATTATTCGTTTCAAGGAAGAAAATTTTGGTGGAAATAATATTTAAATGTGTTTTTGTTTTATCGACTTCACCGGTGGATAAATAAATTTGGCAGCTTTGACAGGTTAGGCCGTAATAAGAATTAACTTCATTCATTAAAAAATCTCCTCTGAATGCTTTTAAAGAAGATTTCAATTACACAAATATCTTTTTAATTACGTCTTATTCGGGATTTAGAGAAGTTGTCATCTATATAATGTATAACTCCAAACCGGAAAATTAATAAAATATTTGTGGATAATTAATAAAAGCAATAATAATCTATTGTTTTATTTTATTATTCTCAATAAGAACCTTTTTATTGATTCCAATTACCACCCGTATACTAATTTTCTGCTAAGTTCCCTCAAAATTTTTTCCGTTATCTAATTTCATTTTTGTATATTTTATAATTAAAACTATTTGATTTGAATTTGGATAGTCAGCACAAAAATATTGTGGAAAGTGCATCGAGAGGAATTAAATCGACTCTTGTCGGAATTATTTTCAGCATCTTTCTTGCAATTATAAAAGGAGCGGCAGGAATCCTTGGAAATTCTTATGCATTGATTGCAGATGCAATTGAATCCGGTTCGGATGTTATTACTTCGTTGATCGTATTAATCGGAATTAAAATTGCCGCTAAACCTGCCGATCATGATCATCCCTACGGGCACGGTAAAGCAGAACCGATTACGGCGACTGTAATTGCATCTGCACTGTTCGTTGCTGCAGTAGTAATAATAATTGAAAGCATTCATGAAATTATTTTACCCAAGCATACTCCTGCGCCTTTTACATTGATTGTTTTAATTGTCGTTATCGCTATAAAAGAAGGACTTTTTAGATTTGTCTATAAAGTCGGCGATGAAGTCGGTAGTAATGCAGTGATGAACGATGCCTGGCATCATAGAAGCGACGCTATTACTTCAAGCGCCGTTTTTATCGGTATCTCTATCGCAATAATCGGAGGTAAAGGGTACGAACAAGCCGACGATTACGCTGCTCTTTTTGCCTCGGCTATAATTTTATTTAATGCATTCAGGCTGTGGAAGCCTGCATTTATGGAGATAATGGATACAGCGCCATCGCCCGAAAAAACTCAGCAGGTTCGTGAAGTTGCCGAAAAAGTAGAAGGAGTCATGGCAATAGATAAATGTTATTTAAGAAAAATGGGTTTCGAGTATTACGTCGATATTCACGTTATTGTAAACGGCGATATTTCCGTATTGGAAGGGCATGAAATTGGGCATAAAGTAAAAGAAAGCCTGAGGCAAAATTTCCCAAAAATTTCCGACGTACTCGTCCATATCGAGCCTTCCCAGCTTAACGCCGCACTCATCAAAAACAAATTGGGTTAAAATCATTTCATTAACTAATCTTGTAATCTTTCTCTGACGAACATCAATCAGCCTTTTGTTTACTTACCGAAGGTTGGCGAAAATCTTTAATTTTTTAATCCCGCTTTAGTGAGGCTCGCTATCGGTGTTAAACAATCTGAAGCGGCTTTTAATCTTACAATCTTCCTATATAGTGCTAACCCTAACTTGAGTTTCAATTAAAATTTCTTATTATTATGAAATTTTAAATCCCTGAGAAAGTAGATTTATGAAGAGAATAACCGCAATAGGTGAAATTCTTTTTGATGTTTATCCGGAAAGAAGAAAGCTTGGCGGAGCCCCGTTTAATTTTATTTACCATGTTAGAAAGCTCACGGCGCAAGGCAATTTTATAAGCAGAATAGGCAAAGATGAATTTGGAAATGAAATTATAAGCTTTCTGAAAGATAACGGTTTTTCTTTAGCGGGGATTCAAATAGATGAAGAGCATAAGACAGGAATTGCAAAGCCGGTGTTAAGCGATGATAAAATTCCGGAATGGTCGATTGAAGAATACTCGGCTTATGATTTTATCGAATATAACAGCGAAGTTGAAAAAATAATCGAAGAAACCGCTTGTATTTATTTCGGAACTTTAGCCCAGCGCAATCCAAAATCAAGAGGTACAATTCAAAAAATTTTTAATCAAAAAAATAAAATATTCTTTTGCGATCTGAACATTAGGCAGAATTTTTATTCGCCGGAATTAATTGAACAATGCCTGAATGCTGCCGATGTTCTGAAATTAAATTCCGATGAGATGAAGTTGGTTAATGAAATAATTCTGAAAGAAAAATTTGATGAATCCAAAACGCCGGAAAAAATTAAAGAAAAATTCGGAATTGATTTATTGTGTATTACAAACGGTTCTGAAGGTGCGAGAATATTCGGTGAAGAAAAAGTCAGCGTCTATAGCGTAAAAATACCCGAAGATGAACTTGTCGATACTGTTGGCGCAGGCGATGCATTTGCTTCAATTTTATGTATAGGCTATTTGAAGGAATGGAACGTCGAAAGAATAAACAAATTAGCTTCTGAATTTGCTGGTGGGATTGTTAAGATTAACGGCGCCCTTCCGGGTGACGATTCGATTTATGAAAAATTTAAAAATAAGATAACCTGATCAGAATATGAGTAGTGTCGATAATAAAGGTTTATATATTCAGTTGTACAGCATACACGGCTTAATTCGCTGCAACGACCCGGAACTCGGCAGGGACGCCGATACGGGAGGACAGGTTAAATATGTTTTAGAGCTTGCAAAAACTTTAAGCGAATACCCGGAAGTTGAAAAAGTCGAACTGGTGACGCGTTTGATTAAAGATAAAAACTTATCTTCCGATTACTCGCAGCCGGTTGAAAAATTTAATGATAAATTCAGTATTGTTAGAATTCGCTGCGGCGGCGGAAAATATATCCGTAAAGAATTGTTATGGAACCACCTCGAAGAGTTTGTAGATAAAAGCATTAAGTATATCAAGATGTCCGGCAGGCTTCCCGATATAATTCACAGCCACTATGCCGATGCCGGTTACGTCTGCAGCGAGCTTACAAAATTTTTTGGTATTCCGTTTATTCACACAGGCCATTCGCTTGGGAAACAAAAATTGAAAAAGCTCCTCGCAGATAATGTATCCCCGGAAGATATTGAAAAAAGATATAAGATAACCCACCGCATCAATGTAGAAGAAGATGTAATTTATTTTGCCGATATCATCGTTACCAGCACACGCCAGGAAATTCAAATGCAGTACGGCGAATACAATAATACAAACGATGAAAAATTCCGCGTTATTCCTCCCGGCGTCGATCTTGATCAGTACTATCCGTATTCCGAGAGCCGAGGCAGTGATGATGAATCTGAAAAATGGAAGAATAGAATTAGGGAGAAATTGCATAAGTTTTTTGTTAATATAGATAAGCCGTTAATACTAAGCATATGCCGGCCCGATAAACGGAAAAATATTTCCGGTTTAATTACCGCATTCGGTGAAGATGCGGGGCTACAGGCAAAAGCTAATCTTGCAATCTTTGCAGGGATTAGGGAAGACATTCAGGAAATGCCGGATAACGAAAGGGAAGTACTGACTGAAATTTTATTATTAATTGATAAGTATAATTTATACGGAAAGCTTGCAATTCCTAAAAGGCATGATACACAACATGAAGTGCCGCAGCTTTACAGGATTGCTGCAGAGTCCGGTGGAATTTTTGTCAATGCCGCATTAACCGAACCGTTCGGCTTAACGCTTATAGAAGCTGCCGCATCGGGTATTCCCGTCGTAGCAACCGATGACGGCGGCCCGGAGGATATTATCGGCAACTGCAAGCATGGGATACTTGTAGACGTTTCAGATTCCAAGAATATATCCGCAGCTTTGAATGATCTTCTTGATAATAAAAATAAATGGAAAGAATTTTCGGAAAACGGCATCAAAAATGTGAAAAAATTCTACACATGGAAAGCGTATACTGAAAAATATCTCGAGGAGGTAAAAAAATTGCTGAGCAGGGAATTGACAAAAAAAGATACCTTTGCCCTTGTTGGTAAAAATTTATTAACCATGGGAAAAATTATCGTAACCGATATCGACAATACATTGCTTGGTGATCAAAATTCTCTCTGCGAATTTTTATCTTTACTGGATAACGTTCGGCCGAAAATCGGTTTTGCAGTTGCGACCGGGCGGACAGTCCAATCCGCATTTAATATCCTGAAAGAAAATAATGTACAATTACCCGATGTTATTATTTCATCGGTCGGGTCCGAGATATATTATAATTATCACGGCGAATTGATTTATTCAAAGGGATGGGAAGCGCACATTTCTTATATGTGGAACAGGAACAGGATAAAAGAATTACTATCGGCTTTCGGTTGGCTTCAGTACCAGGAAGAAGATACGCAGAGAAAATTCAAAATCAGTTATTATACAAGTGAAAACCAGGACAACATTCAGAAAGTAAAAGAAATTTTAATGAATAATAAAATAAAAGCTAACGTTATTTTCAGCCATGGACAGTATCTCGACATTCTCCCTTACCGCGCTTCGAAAGGCAAAGCAATTAGATACTTATGCTACAGGTGGAATATTCCATATGAAAATATTTTGGTAGCCGGGGATTCCGGCAACGATGAAGAAATGCTGAAAGGAGATTTGCTTGGAGTTGTCGTGGCAAATTACAGCGTTGAACTGGAAAAGCTTAAAGACAGTAAAAGAGTTTATTTTGCACACCGCAATTTTGCAGGCGGAATAATTGAAGGAATTAAACATTATAATTTTCTGGAAGATAATAAAGGAGTCGATGTTGAGCAATAAAATTATCTCTATTGTTGAAGAAAATAAAATCGATTTTTTCAGGTTTCTTAACAAGGTTGCTGCCAAAGAAAGTAAACTGCTGGTAAAAGGCAATCTCATGGAAATTTTTAGAGAATTTCAAAAAGATAACAATTCAGCAAATCATAAGGCAATTGAAGAAGTTATTAAAACAGTTACCGAGTCTGTTACAAGAGGCAGCTTTATATACCTGGAAACCAGGGAGAAAATAGGCGACTGCGACTTTTACGCTTTTAATATTGAAGAGACTTATTACGAAAAAATATCTATACTGGAATATTTAAAGCTGAAAGAAGATTTCGTTAACCCGCATGCTGGTAACGATATTTTAACTTTAAACTTCACCACTTTTTACGATAAGTTCCCGAGCATTCGAGAACCGAAAAGTATCGGGCGCGGAGTGGAATATTTAAATAGATATCTTTCCAGCCGCATGTTTACCGAACCGGAAAAGCTGAGAAAAGCCTTGTTTGAATTTTTGTTTGTGCATAAATATAAATCGCAGCAGTTGGTTCTTAACGGGAGAATCAATACCCCTGAAATTTTAAGCGGCAACCTGGATAAGGCAATTAAGTATTTGCGGAAAAAAAACGAGGATGAACCGTTCATAAAATTTCAGAACGATCTTCAAGCTCTCGGTTTTGAAAGAGGGCTCGGCAATACTGCGGGTTCAATTGTTGAAAGCCTGGAACAATTGGACAGGCTGCTGCAGTCGCCGGACTATTTTGCATTGCAGGAATTTCTTTCGGGTATCCCGATGATTTTTAATATCGCTATTATTTCTCCCCACGGATTTTTCGGCCAAGAAGGAGTGCTCGGTAAACCCGATACCGGTGGCCAGGTTGTGTATATTCTCGATCAGGTAAAGGCTTTGGAAAATGAATTGTTTGAATCGCTGCGTGAAGCCGGGATCGATGCAAAACCTAAAATAATTATTTTAACCAGGCTCATTCCAAATGCGGGCGACACAAAATGCAATCAAAGACTGGAAAAAGTTCATGAAACAAAAAACTCATGGATTTTAAGGGTGCCGTTTAGATCTTTTAATAAAAACGTTACGGATAACTGGATTTCGCGGTTTGAAATCTGGCCTTACCTGGAAACTTTTGCCGAAGATGCGTATAAAGAATTGCTTGCCGAATTCGGGGAAAGGCCGGATCTTGTAATTGGAAATTATTCCGATGGAAATATGATAGCTTATATTCTTTCCCGGAAGTTCGGTGTAACGCAGTGCAATATCGCTCATGCTCTTGAGAAGAGTAAATATCTTTACAGCGCCATGTACTGGAAACACCTTGAAGATCAATATCATTTCTCAATACAATTTACAGCAGATCTTATTGCTATGAATGCGGCCAACTTTATAATTACTTCTTCATACCAGGAAGTTGCCGGTACCGAGGAGAATATCGGGCAGTATGAATCTTACAGGCAATTTACCATGCCTGAACTTTACAGAGTAGTTGGCGGCATAAACTTGTTCCATCCGAAGTTTAACATTGTCCCGCCGGGCGTAAACACTAAAATTTATTTTCCTTATTATGAAGAAGAGCAGAGACTCAAGGAAACCCGTACCGATTTAAATGGTCTGCTTTTTGAAAATGCCGATGACCCGGATGTGGTCGGGAAAATAGAAAATCCTGATTTAATTCCTATCTTTTCAATGGCGAGGCTTGATAAAATAAAAAATTTAACCGGCCTCGTTAGCTGGTTCGGTGAAAGTAAAAAGTTAAGAGATATTTCTAATTTAATTATCGTTGCAGGCAACGTCGATCCTGATAAATCCGGCGACAGCGAGGAAAAAGAACAGATTCATATTATGCATGATTTGATAAATAGGTATAAGCTGCATAATAAAATCAGGTGGATAGGAAAGCTTTTCAGGAAAGACCAGGCCGGGGAAGTCTACAGGCTTATTGCCGATAAAAGAGGAATATTTGTTCAGCCTGCTTTGTTCGAGGGTTTCGGACTTACTGTTCTCGAAGCAATGAGATCCGGTTTGCCTGTCTTCGGAACTTTGTATGGCGGCCCTTCGGAAATAATTGAAGATGAAATTTCAGGGTTTCATATCGATCCGATTGACTCGGCAGGAACAATTAAAAAGATTTTGCTTTTTTTGAATGCTTGTAAAAAAGATAAAAGAAACTGGGAGAGAATATCTAAAAAAGCAATCAAGAGAGTCGAAACCGAGTATAACTGGGAACTATATGCAAAAAAGCTTCTTTCATTCGCAAAGATTTACGGATTCTGGAGATACACTTCCGACATCGAAATGGAAGAAATGAATTCATACCTCGATGTAATTTATCATTTATTGTATAAGCCGAGGGCAAGGCAGATACTGGATATTCATAATAACAGATAATTGATGCTTGAAAATTGCAAATCAGATTATAAATTAAAAACTTGAGTTATTACTCATAATTAATTTCTAACTTATAATTACATTTAAATTTTATTATCTAAAAAAACATTTTTCTTTTAAAAAATTATCTTGAGAAAAGAGATAACATCTTTCCGATGTGCATAACGAAGTGAAAAGGTGCCATCTCTTTATTTTATTATTATATCGCTTTTAATTCGAATCGCTTTCCTTTTCAACAAACAATGTTTGTGTCGGGAATGCAAACTCGATTCCTTTCTCTTTGAATTGACGGTATATTTCTAAATTAATTGCCTGCTGGATATCCATATATTTATTGTAGTCGGCTCCGATTACGTAATAGACAAACTCAAAGTTCAAAGAGAAATCTCCGTAATTAGCAAAATGCCCTCGATCAAAAACCGTATCGGTCTGTCCTTCAATTATTGTACGAACCATCTTCGGAATTTCTTCCAATTGTTCGGCAGTAGTTTGATAAATAACACCAAGTTTGAATACAACTCTTCTCCGCTCCATTTTTTTGTAATTATGTATCCGTGAATCGGTTAAATCCTTGTTTGAAAAGACTATCTGCTCGCCGCCTAAACTTCTAATACGTGTTGTCTTTAAACCTACATATTCAATGGCTCCCATTTTGTCACCGACTATAATAAAATCACCGATTTCAAACGGACGATCGAAAAAGATGACAAAGTAAGCAAAAAGATCACCAAGTATTGCCTGAGCTGCCAGAGCAACTGCTATACCGCCGACTCCTAAACCGGTGATAACGGCAGATACTTTAAACCCGAGATTATCAAGCAGAAATACTAATCCGATAATCCAGACTAAAATATTAATCAGCGTACTTATGCCGCGAAGCTCTTTTCCCTTTGTTTCGGCATCGCCTTTTCTTCTAAGGTAAGTCTGTAGTGAATAACTTATAACGGATGAGATTGATTTTAATACATAGAAAGTAACTATAATTATTAAAACAATGTTGATTAGATTAAAAGCTTTTTCGGAGATGGAAAGAGTTTTTATGGCTAAGTAAAATGAACCTACATAAAGAAGCGGAATTATGTTTTTTTCAATTGCAGTTATCATAAAATCGTCAAGTGTTGTCTGTGTCTTTTCGGCCCATTTTTTCAACCTGCCGAGAATAATGCTTCTGAAAATCCTGATAATAATTATACCTGCAACAAAAATTCCAAGTGCAGTTAGATATACGAGTACTGTGTTGCCGAGGAAAGTCTGATTCAAAAATTTTTGCACCAGATATTCTCCTATATTTAATTGTTCATGATTTAATTTTAAAAAATAGAAAATTCAAAAATCGTTTTGAGTGATATGAGTTAAACCGAAATATTAAATCGAATAAACTTTAATAATATCTTCGGGTATTCTTACCGGGCGTCCGGATTTGATAGATATCATGGTGTAAATTATATAACCTTCCGCTGCAACCTTTTCGTTGTCTTTTTTTACAATCCAAAAATTTACGCGGCACTGCGCGCCTTCAGCAAATCCTACCTGAGTACGCACAACTATTGTGTCATCTAATTTTAACGCCCGCTTATATTCAATATGCGTGATGCTGACATACCAGTTGTATCCTCTATCGTGAAAATCGTTCATAGACATTTTATAATCTTTTAACATCTGGTCGTAACGTGCTGCTAAAATATAATCGATATATTTTGTATGATGTACATGATTATTTAAATCTATATCGTCCGGCCTGATTTTTATTTCCGATTCAAAAGTAGAATACATTTATACTCCATGTTTAATTTTATTTAAAAGAAATCCACGTTAAACCCGACCCCGAATCTCGAAACTCTCCTGTTGTAATAAGAGCTGAACACATCTCTCCCGTTATAATATGAAAGATAGAAGACAATTCCTTTTTCAAACCAGCTGCCGAATTTTATTCCTAAGACTGTTTGATTACTCCCGGCATAAACCGGGTTGCCGCTTAATAAAAAATGATGGGCAATAAAAATATTTTCGGAATGATCAAATACTTTTCCGAATAAATCTTTAAAGGAAAATTGTGCACCCAACAGTGCTTTATATTTTTTCAATTCCAGCGGCCTGACTAATGTTGAATACGAAGCGCCGCCGTAATATTGAATTAAAAAAATTCCAACAGGGATTTCATGCTCAACTGTTAATTCACCGAAATCTTCAGTGTATGGAATCGGTCCTCTCCCATCCTCCCATGTTCCGGTTCTTGTATCATAGTGCCCGTCCACAAAATGAGCGCTGTTGTGAATAATTCTTAATCTCGCAAGTAAGGTATTTGTTTTAAATTTTTTCGAGAAGGATAAATGCCCGCCGAAAAAACCGTCAAGTGCATCAATCTGAAGCCTGTAACCCGCATAGCTTGTAGAATATGCATAAGCCATAAATTCGATGCCGAGCGTTAAATTTATTTTTGATCCCGGCCAGTTAAAATTGAATAAATCTACTGCGTTGCCGATGTCCACTTTTAAATTTGATGTAGCGGTGTAATAAAGAATTCCCATTCTTGCTTCCAGATTATTTGCATAAAGAGGATCGAAAGTGAGACTGCGGGGAAGAAAATAAAACTTCAAAGCTTTCGAACTGTCGTTTTGTGAATAGCTGCACGCCGAAATCGATAAAAACAAAAAAAGAATAATTAGTCTCTTCATCTGCCTAAATTTTAATTAAATAAAAACAAATTTAGAAAAAATAAAAATTGTAATTTGTGAACGGATATTTTTCCCCTCTATTTGATTTTAGAGAGCGCAACTTCTATTTTTTTAATTTATGTTTCAAATATTTTCAATATGAATTCAATAAATTCAAAAGATGATTACGACAAAATTTATAAAGAGTCGTTAAAAAGTCCTGTAAAATTCTGGTCTGAAAAAGCAAGCCGGCTTACTTGGTTTAAAAAGTGGAAGAAGATTAGCGAGGGGAAATCATTTTCCACGAAATGGTTTACCGGGGGAGAAACCAATATCAGTTATAATTGCCTCGACCGGCATGTTTTATCCGGGAATACAAATAAAGCCGCCCTGATATGGGAAGGCGAAAACGAAGAACAGAAAATTTTTACTTACGGGATGTTATTGAGAGAGGTTTCTTTATTTGCAAACGGGATGAAAAAACTTGGAGTAAAAAAGGGAGATGTTGTTTTTATCTACATGGGAATGGTCCCCGAAGCGCTTATTTCAATGCTTGCCTGCGCGAGAATCGGAGCGGTTCATTCGGTTATTTTCAACGGTTTGAGCGCCGAGGCATTAAAAAACAGAATTTTACTTTCCAACCCGAAGTTATTAATAATTTCGGATGTTTTAGTTTTGAAAGGGAATAAAATTCCTCTTAAACCGGCAATCGATTCAATCATTCCGGAGTGCCTTTCGTTAAAAAAAATTGTCGTTCATAGAAGAATGCAGGATTCTAATCTGACTCTTAACAGTGATTTGGAAATATACTGGAAGGAATTGATCAAAGTTAAAAACGATAAATGCTCGGCAATAAAATTAAATTCCGGGCATGAGCTTTTTAAAATTCACTCTTATGATGCGGAAGGAAATTTGATTGAAATAAATCATAGTACCGGGGGTTATATGGTGCAGGCATTTTATTCAACGAGTTTTGTTTTCGGTATCAAAGAAGATGATTTGTTTTGGTGTTCGGGCGACATAAGCTGGATTACAGGACATACTTATTTGTTGTATGGACCCTTGTTGAACGGAATAACTACTTTTATGTATGAAGGAATTCCAGGCTACCCGGTTGAAGACCGGTACTGGGAATTAATCGAAAAATATAAAATAAATATTTTGCTGACCACACCTACAACAATAAGAGCAGCAAGATCCCTGGGAGAAGATTGGGTTGTAAAACACGACCTTTCAAGCCTGAGATTAATTGGAACAATCGGCGAGCCGGTTAAACATGACACTTTAAAATGGATAAAAAAATTCATCGGGGATAACAAAGTCCCGGTTATAAATTCCTATATTCAAACCGAAGGCGGTTCAATTTTATTATCGAGCTTGGGAATAAATGAAATAAAAAATTTGGAAAGCTTCTGCCGTCCATTACCCGGAATTGATGCTGAAGTAGTAAATCTAAAAGGAAAATCTTTTAAAAATGCGGGCGCCGGGTATCTTGTTATAAATAATTCCTGGCCGTCGATTCTAAAAGTTGGTGGAAAAGAAAAAGGGCTAATAGAGAATAATTACCGTAAAATAATTAACGGGAAATACTTCACAGGAGATGCCGCAGTAAAAGATGAGCATGGAAATATTTCAATTCTAGGAAGAGTTGATAATAATATAAACGTCGGCTGGCATAGGATAAATTCAAAGATGATTGAAAACATGCTGGACATGCATCCTGCGGTTATAGAATCAGCGGTTGTCGCCAGGCCCGACGATATAAAAGGAAATGCCCCGGTAGCTTTTGTCGTTCTTCAAAAAGGAGAGCAAGAACTGCTTTTGCTGAAGGAGGAACTAAGACATTTTATTGAAATAAAAATCGGCGCTTTTGCAAAGCCGGATGAAATATCTTTCCTTGATTCGTTGCCGAAAGATGAAAATAAAAAAATTCTTAGAAGGGTACTCCGGTCAATCGCAATTACCGGGAAAATTTCCGGGGATTTGGCCCTGGCCGACGATTTTTCTACGATTGAGAAATTAAGGGAAGAGATTTAACTCTTCAATAGTTTTGTGCAATCCATAAACGTAGCAAGGAGATGAAATCTTTATAAAGATAAATTATGAATAAATATACCGGATCGTTTGTGGAAATTTCCGTTTGGTTTTTTACATATAAAGATGTCATCTCTGCACATCAATCAAGCTCAATAAAGTTCTTTAAAACTTTCAAGCCTGACTCTCCTGAATTTTCCGGATGAAACTGCACCCCGTAGCAATTATCTTTTTCCATCGATGAAGAAAAGTTTATCCCGTTAAACGACACAGAAGTAGTAAATTTATTTTCCGGCAGATAAAAATTATGCTTGAAATAAAACCTGTCCGATTCACCGATTCCCTTTAACAATCTACTTGGTTTAACGACACTAATATTTGCCTGCTGCTTATTTGTCAGGATGGAATCCGGCATTTTAAATTCTTCTGCCGATCCAGGGAAAATTCCCAGGCATGAAACATTTCCGTCTCTTGAAAAATTTGCCATCAGCTGCATACCGAGCCCGATTCCTAAAACAGGTTTTTTAACAATCCGTAAAACCGTGAACAGGTTCATTACATGCAGCCTTCGAATAGCATCAGAAGCATCCCCTTCACCTGGGAGAATAATTCTGTCGGCTTTTGCAATATCCGATTCATTATCCGAAATTTTAAAATCGGAAGTTATTTTTTTTAATGCACCGGCGACAAGCTGGGTATTTTTATCGCCGTATTCTATTATTATTATCATTTTAAAAATTTTTTTCACACAAACTAAAAACCCCGGTATTGCCGGGGTGGAGGGAATAATTATTTTAACTACTTTAGAGTTGTCAATATCGTTTTAATAGGAAATTCCAAATCCAGTTTCTACTTTCAATTAATAAAAGATATTTAAATAACCGCTATAAAATAAAACATTTAGCTTGAATAATAAAATAATAATTAGTCGCTTTCAAAAATGTAACCTTCACTTCTCACACTTTTTATATAAACCGGGCTTTTAGAATCCGGTTCAAAATATTTTCTTAAACGGGCAATAAAATTATCTACAGTACGCGTTTCAATTTCGGGATTCAATTGCCAGACCTGTTCGAGAAGCTCTTTTCTAGAAATTATTCTTCCTTTATTATCGATAAGATACTTGAGCACCATCGCTTCTCTTTGAGAAAGACGAAATTCGTAGTCGGCACATTTACAAATTAAATTATCAAAATTAATTTCGTTTTTTCCGAACCTGAAAACGGGCTGTTCTTTCGTAACGGATTTATACCAATTTTTTCGCCGCAGCATTCCTTTTATCCTAAGCAGCAATTCATTTAAGTGAAACGGTTTTGTTAGGTAATCATCAGCCCCGGTTTCAAGTCCTTTCACTTTGTCCTTTAACCCGGTTTTTGCTGTTAAAATAAGTATCGGCATTTGAGGAAATTTGGCCCGGATTTTTTCGGTAATCTCGAACCCGTCGAAATAAGGAAGCATTATATCGAGAAGAATCAAATCGAACTCTTCTTTTTGAAATACTTCGAGCGCTTCCTTCCCGTCTTTCGCCCAGGTGGCCAAATATCCTTCCTCGGCTAAATTGTATTGTAACCCGGTTGCGAGATTTTCTTCATCTTCGACTAACAGAATTTTATAACCTTTATAATTTTCTTCAATCATCGGATGCCTCCGGTAAAATCTCCTCTTTTTCCCGGATGTTCTTCAGCCGTGTTGTTAATTTTCTTTTTGAATTTTCATAAACCGGTAATTCAATTATAAATGTTGAACCGTACCCCGGGCCTTCGCTTTCAACTGAAATTTTCCCGCCATGATTTTTTATAATTTCTTTCACCTCGTATAATCCAAGCCCGGTTCCTTTAACATTCGGAATGTTTTTGTTCATAATCCTATAGAATTTATTAAAAATCTTTTTCTGCTCGGTTAAGGCAATACCGATCCCGTTGTCTTTAATTTCTATAAGAAATTTATTTAAATTCTCTTTTATACTAACCATAATCTTAATATTTCCCGTCGAATATTTTACAGCGTTATTGATAAGATTATTAATAACAATTTTAAAAGCATCGATATCAAGAGCGCACTTGCATTTTAATTCACCCTCAATATGTATTATTTCTTTGGGAAGTTTAAATTGTTCGGCAGACTCGAAAAATAATTTTCTCATTATCAAGTCTGCATCGTAAATCTCATATTCAAAAACTTTTTTCCTTTGTTCGATTGCAGAAAGTTCAAGAATTGAATTGATCAGATTTTGTAAGCGGTCCGCATCTTGTATCATAAGTCCGAGAAACTCTTTTTGTCTTTCGGGCGGAACGTCCCTGCTGTTTAAAGTTTCGAGGTATAGTTGAATTGAAGCGAGAGGTGATTTTAATTCGTGCGTAATGTTTGCAATAAAATTATCGTAAAGTTTAGTTAGACTTAACTGAACATTTAGATTCCTGAAAATAACTGACATCGCAAATGAAATTGCCACAAGCAGCACTATCCCGCCTACAAGTACAGCAACGTTGCTGCCTTTGTAATTTAATTGAGGCGACAGCCGCCCGCCGACTTCTTTAAGAATTATATAATTTGAAACGTACCAGTAAATCCATAATCCCAAAACCATCAGCCATAGAAGCTGTGCAACAACGAAAACGGAAACGTGATAGAAAATCGAATGTCTTTTTTTCATTTCTTTACCCCTTCAAATAAAAAGTCTTTGCATTTTCAAAATTTGCCTGTTAAATATGCTTTAATTAAATATTATATACAAATATCGTTATAATCTTCAATTCACCTATCGCTATTTTTAGGTGTATGATGCCGAAGCTCGATATGCCAATAACCTGCCCTAAAATATGAGAATTGTAATTGCGAACGAAGTGAGGCAATATCCTAAATTCATTTAGATTTGTGTCATTAAAAATTAAAGTGATTATTTGATAGATTGCTTCGCTCGCCGAAATTCTCTAACAAGTGAGCTCGCTATTAATGACGAGATTTGATAAACAGTGAATTTTATAAAAAAGGAGCAATTATTACCAATCCCGATTCATCAGATATCACGCTGTACCGGGATAAAGTCCGATTTCAATATCGAAATCGAGATCTCGCCTAAAAGGCGGATAATCTCAGTTTATGAAAAAAATAACGGTGAGATTGCTTCACTTGATGACTCGTTACTAATGACATGATAAGTAGTGAATAAAAAAAAATCAGTCATTACGAGCCCGACCTCAAATTGTTATACATTTACAGGTCGGGCGAAGTAATCTCTTACCCTGTTAAAATAAAAGGATGTATTGTCCGCCGAAGGGCGAGACTTCGTCCGCTTTTAAGCGAGACCTCGTCTTTGACGGGCTAAAGCGGGCTTCACCCCGGCGATTCGTAGACAGATGCTCCTGGGTTTGCTATGACGGTCGTAAGGGTTTGAATTATAAACCATGGTTATCAGAATAGCATTTAAGGTTGTTATTCACTTGATAAATAAAGGCAAAGCCATTTTGGGAAACTCGCAATGACTAAGTTCATTTTACGCAACACTGATTTGTAAAAAAACTTTTACAATTCTTTTACAGTACTTAACCCCAAATTTATTGATAATTGAATGAACAATTTTAATTGTTATAGCAATATGATAATTAAAAAATGTTAGAATGTTCAATTATTATTTTATAGGGAAAGTAAATGAAAATCCTTTTCGTTTATCCTGAAATTCCGCCGACCTTTTGGAGCTTTAAGAGTGCTTTAAAGTTTGTTTCAAAAAAAGCAGCAGAACCGCCTCTTGGTTTAATCACAGTTGCAGCAATGCTGCCTAAAGAATGGGAAAAGAAATTAATAGATATGAATGTTGCAGAATTAAAAGATAAAGACATTCTTTGGGCGGATTATGTTTTTTTAGGCGGAATGAGTATACAGGTTAAATCATTCAGAGAAGTAATTAGAAAATGCAACAGCCTCGATGTAAAAGTAGTTGCGGGAGGTTCCTTAGCAACAACTCAGTATCAGGAAATTTTGGGTGTTGATCATTTTGTTTTGAATGAAGCGGAAATAACCCTTCCATTATTTTTAGAAGATTTAATGAACGGTAAAGCAAAACATATCTATAAAACTGATGAATATCCTGACGTATCGTTAACACCCGTCCCTGAGTGGAAGCTTCTTGACATGAAAAAATATGCATCTTTGAGTATGCAGTATTCCCGCGGCTGTCCGTATGACTGCGAGTTCTGTAGTATAACAATGTTGAACGGAAGAAAACCAAGAGCTAAAAGTACTGAACAATTTCTGCATGAAATCAACATGTTATATGAATTAGGATACAGAGGTGACGTTTCTATTGTTGATGATAATTTTATCGGGAATAAAAGGAAACTTAAAACTGAAGTGCTTCCAGCTTTGATTAACTGGTCGAAAGAGCATAAACATTCGTTTCATTTTATAACCGAAGTTTCGATAAATCTTGCAGATGATGAACTGTTAATGAGAATGATGATTGAAGCCGGATTTTACAGCATCTTTGTCGGTATTGAAACACCAAGCGATGAAGGACTTAAAGAATGCGGGAAATCTCAAAACTTAAGAAGAAATCTTGTCGATTCCATAAACAAATTGCAAAGTATGGGATTCATTGTTTCCGGCGGTTTTATTGTGGGGTTCGATAGCGACAGCTCAAGAATTTTTGAAGACCAGATAAGATTCATTCAAAGCAGCGGGATAGTAACGGCAATGGTTGGTTTGCTGAATGCACCTACCGGAACAAAACTTTTTAAAAGGCTGAAGTCCGAAAACAGGCTTATTGAAAATTTCACCGGCAATAATATGGACGGATCGATAAATTTTATTCCGAAAATGAATTACAGTGAACTTATAAGAGGCTACAGCAAAATATTAAAAACGATTTACTCGCAAAAAGAATATTATGAACGGGTGAAAACATTTTTAAGCAAGTATAAAATTCCAAATTCACAATCGGTAATTATGAACTTTACACAGCTCAAAGCATTTGTAAGGTTGATCTGGGTACTGGGAATAATTGAAAATGGGAAAAGATATTTTTGGAAATGCTTTATCACAAGCTTGTTCAAATACCCGCAAAAATTCCCGACTGCAATGACGCTGGCAGTTTACGGCTTTCATTTTAGAAAGGTTGTACAAGCATTATAAATTAATAGCATCTGTTGAAATTTGAACAAAAAAACTTTTGCTAATCAAACCTCTATTTCGGGAGCTTGCCGAAAATTCTATTTATGCCTTTATGGAATCTGTGAAAAAATTCCGTCTGCGGTATAAACATTAGGAGACATTCACCGCCGACAACATTTATCTTTTTCTCTTCACAAAAAGCAATTGCTTCTTTCGATTCGGAACCCTGCTGCATCCAGATATTTTTTATCCCGAGCTGTACTGCTTCTTGAACAACATTTTTTGCTGTTTCGGGCGGAACAACAATTACAACGCCTTCAGCCTCAGATGGTAATGATTTTAAATCCGGGTAGCATTTTTCACCGTCAATTTGATCAACGGAATTATTAACCGGGAAAACGTTATAGCCTTTTTGCTTTAAACTTCTGTAAAGTGAATTCCCAAATTTCTTTTGATTCCTTGAAACACCCACAATTGCCAGGTTTTTCAATGAAACAAATTCATTGATTGAATTCATAGTTGCCATATTCATTGCCCCTTTTAAAAGTGATTTAAAATTTACTATACAAAACTAAAAACTTTTACGATGTTATTCATTTAGAATTTTATTAATTGTGTTTTTGTAGCAAAGGAAAAAAAGGATTTATCCCTGCGTATTCTGTATTTTCTTTGTGTCCTCTGTGGTTAATTTTACTGCATTTTCACACACTTACTTTATATTTTCTTATTATTGTGGATAATTAGCTTAACTAAAATTTGCAAAACTGTTATAACATTAAAGATAACTTCAAATTATTAGCTGGAAGACAGAAAAACTTGCAAAGATATTTTTGGAAGGCGTAAGAGGAGCAATACCTTTTGCTGATGAAGAAATAGAAATATTAATTAGAATTATAAAAATATTTCAGCCTAACTTAAATTCATTTTAGAGACTGAATAAATATTAAACGCTTTTTTAACGCAGAGAAGTTATGTAGGAAATAGAGATTTTATTTCCGATAATTCTGTTTATTCTCTGTGGCCTCTTTTGTTAAAAAGTACATGCAAATTAAATTTCTCAATAAATTTTCAAAAAATTTTCCAATCTTAAAGAAATTTTAATTATTGTCCTCAACTATAAATCAATGTATGCTTAAGTTGTCTTGAATTTACAATTTTAATTTTTAAACTAATCTATTAGACAAAAGAGAGTATAAAGGCTTATGTCTGTTATAGGTGCAAAAGAAAAAATCCACGTGGCAATCTCTAAATTAGATGGAGTCACTTCCGAACCGCACAGATTCGGTGGAACGGAATACCGTCTCGGTAAAAGAGAAATCGGGCACGTACACGGAAATTATCTCGTCGATATCCCCTTCACCAAAAAAGTTAAAGACGAATTAATAGCGGAAGGCAGAGCGGCAAATCATCATGTCCTTCCTGAAAGTGGATGGGTCAGCATTTATTTAAATAACCCTGCGGATGTTGATAATGCGATTGAGCTTTTGAAGAAATCTTACGGGATTGCGGTGGTACAAGTAAAGAAAAGA